>JAZTXF010000047.1:0-117950 GCA_045636305.1 Candidatus Gastranaerophilaceae bacterium
GCTTGTAAAAAATTCGGTGCAACAGCAATGATGACAAGCCCAGATCATAAATGTGGCAGTGATAGGATTGCAGAAGTTGCCAGAATGAGATTAGATATTGAATACATTATCAATGTTCAAGGGGATGAACCTTTAATTACCCCTGATAGTATAGATACTTGCATTTCAGCGCTTAAAGACTCTGGCGCAGATATTTCTACCCTTATCAGAGTTATCAAAGATGAAGAAGAATTGAATAATCCTAATGTGGTTAAGTGTGTAAAGAATTTGGCCGGATATGCTATGTATTTTTCTCGTTCTAAAATTCCATATGAAAGAAATTTAGAAAACCATGTTTATTATGGGCATATGGGGATATATGGTTATACTCGTTCAGCCTTATTTAAGATGACAGAATTACCCCAAACAAGCATTGAAAAAACAGAAAGTCTTGAGCAACTCAGGGCTTTGGATAATGGTATGAAAATTATAACAGCAGTAGTTGATGACAATGCGGTTGGTATTGATACAATTGAAGACATTGAACGTTTTAAAGCAAAATTGCGAAATTAGTTAATTTTTTCCTTTATTGTTTCGGTGCGGGTTGCTCAGGAACGGGCGCATTTAGTTTGTTTTGTTGCTCAGTTGAATGTTGTTGTATATTTTCAAATGTGCCTGAAAGTGTTTTGTTAGTTTGTTTTTCTTTTAAATCGCCCAATTTTTTCATATCAACTGGTGCTAATTTAGGTAAATCAACCCTGATTTCTGGCGTAAGGTTGTCCTCTTTGCTTTGTTGTTCTTTTAATTCTTGTTCTTTTAATTTATCTACATGGATCCCTGAAGGTATATTTATCCTGTTAATTTCTACTTCCGGATAATCAAAGTCTCTGTTTCCATATTTTTCTGTAGTTGCTTTCATTACATCCTTCCATATTAAAGCAGGAACTGTTCCACCTGTCATTCCTCCCATAACAGAGTTGTCATCATTACCGACCCAAACGCCTGTGACTACATCAGGAGTGTATCCCACAAACCATGCATCTCTATAGTCATCGGTAGTTCCTGTTTTAGCAGCTGCGGGTACACCAATATTCGCACTTCTGCCTGTGCCTCCTGTAATAACTGTTTTTAGCATTGCGGTCATTGTTGCAGCCGTTTCGTAAGAAATTGCTTTTATCGCGCGAGTTCTTGGGGCTTGATAAATCACTTTTCCTCTGTTTGTTTCTACCCTTTTAACTGCATATGGTGAAACTTTGAATCCGCCATTGGCATAGGCTCCGTATACAATTGTTAAATCATACAATTTAACACCATTTGAGCCAAGAGCAATAGTAAAATCGTATTGCAAAGGGGTTGTTATCCCCATAGCTTTTGCAAGTGAAATAACAGCTCGAATTCCTACATCTTCTATAAGTCTGACAGCCATGACGTTAGATGATATAGTCAAACCCGCATATAATGGTAGAGGTCCCCTGTATTTTGAACCATAATTTCTTGGGCTCCATTTGCCAATTGTTATGGGTTTATCATCTAATAAGTCATTTGGGCCCCAACCTTTTTCCACTGCTGCTGTATAGACAATGGGTTTGAAAGCGGAACCGGGAGGTCTTACAGAATGTGAAATTCTGTCGTATTGACTTTTTGTGTAATCTTTTCCACCGGCATATACTAATATTGCTCCGGTTGTCGGAGAAAAAGAAAAGACTGCAGCTTGATTTTTAACACCTTTCATACCCCAAGCATTAAGGTTTTTAATCATTGCCGTATTTGCGGTATCTTGGGCTTTGGCATCAAGTGTTGTATAAATTTTGTATCCACCTTGAGTTATTTCATTTTCTTTAAATCCCATATTTTCCAGTTCTTGCATAACAAAATCTACAAAATATGGCGCTTTATTGTACGCGTATATACTTGGTAACGGATTTAGTTTTACTTCTTCTGCTTTTGCTGTTTTATATTGTTCTTTGCTTATATAGCGCATTTTGTACATTCTGTATAAAACTTGGTTTCTTCTTTTTATTGCTTTATCAAGACTGTTAAATGGCGAATATACAGAAGGCGCTTGCGGTAGCCCGGCAATGAGTGCGCATTCGGATAGTGTTAGTTGATTTAATGATTTGTTGAAGTATACTTTTGCTGCTCCTGCCACCCCATATGCACCTGAACCTAAATAAACATTATTTAGATACATTTCCAAAATTTTATTTTTTGGTATAGATTTTTCTATTCTTGCAGAGAGAATAAATTCTTTTATTTTTCTGTCATATGTTTTTTCATTGTTTAAGAATAAAAGTCTTGCCAGTTGTTGTGTGATTGTGCTCGCACCTTGCACTAGTCGTCCTGCTTGTAAATTTGCGATAGTTGAACGAGCCAAGCCTGTTAAATCATAACCGCTGTGATGATAAAAATTCTTATCTTCAGTAGCTATTATAGCTTTCTTTAGTGCATCCGGTATTTCTTTTATGGTCGCTTTTTCTGATGTAAATGCCGTGAATGTTTTTATTATTTGTCCGTCGTTTGAATAAATTTGTGTTACAACGTTAGGCTTGTAATCTTGTAAATTTTTTATAGGCGGTAACATCATAGTATAAAGCTTTATTGCCGCAATACCGGCTAAAATCATTGCAATTAAAATAATAAAAGTGTTTTTTAAAACTTTACCAATTTCGCTTTTTTTGCGTTTTGGTATTCTATATCCTGCCATAATAATATCCTTATATTATAATGTTATTATAATAGAACAAAAGATAAAAAAATGCACAATGATTAAAATTATTAAGGCTTTATATTACGAAATATGTTCTTATTTTGTTCCGGAAAAAATTTTTTATGAAATAACGGGTGAGTGTAAGCAGTGCGGCAAATGCTGTAATTATATGTATAGTTATGACACTTATACAGAAAAAGAGTTTAAAGTAATGCAGTTTCTGTATCCGGCTTATAGACGGTTTTATATTAAAGGCAAAGATGAATTTGGTAATTTAATTTTTGCATGCAAGTTGGTAACGCCTGAAGGAAAGTGCTCTGTTTATAATAAACGATTGAGGATGTGTAAAAATTATCCTGTTAAAAAGTTGCGTTATCACGCTGTTTTGCATGACGGATGTGGTTATGTAGTAAAAAATATTAAATTTAAAGATTATATAAAATAAGTACTTGATTTGTAAATAGTCCACTCGGGTAATAGTAATATTGACTGGTTAGAGTAAGATAGTATAAGAATTAAGGATTTGGAGTGGATATGAAAAAAGTAGCATTATTTCTTGATAAAAATATTTCAATTCAAAAATATGAAAGTCCTCATTATTCTTTAAAAATAATCAATGAGTATTGCTCTGATAATATTTTTAATTGTGATTTCTTTGTAGTGCATGTGGATTCTTTTCCAAACTTTAAAGAATTGGTTAAAAATTATAAAACTTTTTCAAACAAATTTTGGGCATTAACTTCTGATTTATCAAAGGAAAATATATTAAACTTGTATAATTGCGGATTTGATAATGTTTTAGAGTTTTCAAGTGATTTTTTATTGAGGTTTGAACTATTATTACAAAAAAATTATCTTGAAATATCAAACTGTTTTTTTAATATAAAGGACACGGAAAGAAATTTGTTAATTGTGAAGGATAGAAAAATTAGTACAAAAATTCTATCTGTGTTTTTAAAACATAATTTTAATTGTATAGTTCAAGAAAATTTAGAAATGGCGCAGAAAAGCATTTTCAATCAAAAGTTTGATTTGATTTTTACGGATATAGAAAATTATAAAAATTTGGTTTCGGTTATAGACTTGAGTCCTAATAACAATACTGCTATAATTTGTATTTCAAAAAAAATTAGCAAAGATAACTTGTCAGAAAAAGTTTTTTTAATTGAAGAAACAAGAAATATTCAAGCATTGAAAATTCAAATTGAAAATATATTAAAGTTGAAAAATATCCAAGATATTATGTATAAAGAAAATAATCTGTTCTATAATCTGATTAAAAAATCAAATATTCAACAAATTATAACAGATATAAATCTTTGTGTTATTACTGCCGGTTCTCAGCATTTACCGTTAAAGAATAATGACTATTTTTTTGATATTTTATCAACTTTGGGTATTAATTATCCGAAAGAAGAAATTGCTGAATTTATAAAAAATTATGCTAATAATTTTAGTTTTACAATTAATTTTAATAGCAGATGTTATGAAATTGTTTTGACTAAGATTTATTCTCATAATCATAAGCTTGAAAATTATTCTATTTTAATTAGTGATATAACTGAAAAAATCGAATATGAGGCTCAAAAGGAAACTTTTATTGCTACAATTACACATGACTTAAAATCACCTATTCGGGCTGAATCTATGATATTAAAGCAACTTATAACAGGAACATTTGGCGAACTTAATTCAACTCAAATTGAAATATTAACTGAGTTATTGAATTCGCGAGAGTACATGAATAGAATGGTAGAAAATCTTTTAACCAGATACAAACTATCTTCTTGTAATTTAGATCTTTTAATAAAAGAAAATAATTATAAAAAAATTATTGAATTGGCTTTAAATGAGACAAAATATTTAACAGAAGAAAAAAAACAAGGAATTTCTGTATCATATAATGCAAAATCTGAGTTTTTTGAGTTTGATGAAACTGAAATAAAAAGGGTGCTTGTCAATTTGGTTGCAAATGCTTCAGATTATACACCTTCAAATAAAGAGTTAAGTATTACCGTTAAAGAAAATGAAGACTATATAATAACAGAGGTTAAAGATAACGGGTATGGTATTCCCGAGTCTAAAATTGCTGATATTTTTGACAAAAATGTAACGTGGGCAAAAGAATACAGGAAGGTAGGTACAGGACTGGGATTGTATATTTGTAAGTCAATTATAGATGCACATCATGGTAAAATATTTGTCCAAAGTAAGGTCAACGAAGGGACTACCTTTACTTATTATCTGCCTAAAAAATATTTTGATATTGCAGGTAAGGAGCCATCAATTATTTAATAGGAATGTTTTCAAAATTAGGACGTTTGGGGATTACTGTCTGTTCGTCACTGTTGTTTAACGTCTCTTTTTTCTTTATATCAGCCCGTTTTTTTCTGGATAACATGTCAATAAAAGCTTCTAATCTGGTAACAAAACCAGCTTCTCCTGTATGTTCATCTAAAGTTAATCCCAAAATCGGCTTTTCAAACTTTTTCGCATTTCTGAATATTCTGTCCACCATAATCGAATCAGGTCCACATCCGAAAGCTGTTATAGTAATTAAACCATCTGCTTTTGTATTTCTTAAATAATGTCCTGCTGCACCTGTCATTTCGGTTTCGTTAGCCCAATAAGCTTTTTCTATGCCTAATGCATTCAAACCTTCTTCCAATTGCCCTTGAGTTAATTGTTCGTATGTTAAAACTTTAACTCCGAGCTTTTCGAGTTTATCAAAAATTTTCATAGAAACACGTTCATCGTAGATATTGTACCCGTGTGAAATTAGTGCAACAGTAATTTCATATTCTTTATCTTGAGGCGGAAGAACGATATTCCCTCTAATAGCGTTTCTAAGTGCTTTTTCGAAATGAACACCGGCTCTTGTCATTGTTTGAAAATTATTGAATATTGTCCATGCAGCATCTTGAGCATTTTTTATTTTGTTTCTGTCTTGTATTCCGAGATTATTAGCAATATCAATTAAAAACTCAGGTAGGCCCTGCTCTTTTTCGGATTTATCCAAAGTAGCTTCAATAATTTTAAATTCACGTTTAACCACATTTCTAATTAAATCCGGTAATGCTCTGATTTTTGAGCAATTGTAAATTTTATGCGCAACAGATTGGATTGATGGAACAAAAATAACATCTACGCCTTTGTCTAGTAAATTTAGTACGTGTCCGACATAAACCTTAATAGGTAGGCACGTTTCGGTAACAACAAGAGCTGAACCATTAGACATTATTTGTTTAGTTGTTTTGTCTGACAAAACAACTTCTATGCCGAGGTTTTTAAAAAAACCATACCAAAAGGCAAAATAGTTATAATATATTAAGGCTCTGGGTATTCCGATTTTCATAATGTCCGTTTAGAAGGGTTTTGTTTGTCCAAGTTTGTTTCTTAATTCTCTAAAGCGAGCAATATCTTCTTGTGCTCTTGTTGATTCTTTAAAAACAGCTTGAGTAGTTGGGTGTACCAACAAGATATAGTCCATATGAATTTCCAAAAAGTTATATCTGCGAGGTGGTGCACTTGAGTTTTTGGCATAGATTTCAACATTCGTTACGGCCAAAAAACGACGTTCTTTGTCATTTAATAAGTCTGTTAAATCGCGATTTGAATTGGTATATTTTGCAACGTGTACCGTACCCTTGATGTCGTGATCCACTGTTAATATGCTTACCTCTATTGGCACCGTATCAATATGTTTTGTCATTTTTCTATCCTTTTTCTACCTCATGCTTTCATTATATAATAATTTATGATTTTTGACTACATCATTTGTTTGAAACAAAAACAACTATATCTGATGGGGCCAGTCTTACGTCAAATTTACCATTTTTGTATGTTGTAATACCTTTTGAATAATGAATCGGAACTAATTCATCAAAGTTTTCAATTCCTCTATAATTCACTTTAGCGCTCACTTCTTGATTTGGGTTATGGTTTAATATAACTATAATTTTGGCATCATCAGTTTCATAGGCATAAGCAAATATGTCTTTATTTGATGTTTTTAAAATATTCGGGTGATAATCAGAGTAGCTTGACATTCTTTGTTTAAAAGTACTAGCTAATTTGTATTCGTGCGTTAATTCCGTGTTGATACTTCCGGCTCTTCTCGAATAGTTAAAGATATCGTGTTTGCCTTTATGTACATAATAAAAATTATCATCGGTGTATGTTTTGTTTGCTTTTTGATTTGCGTAGCTATATACGTAAAAATCTCCTGATATAAATCCGTTTACAAAATACATATTTCCGGGTAAAGTTGCAGAGAGCCACAAAATTTGTGACGGATAATTTGAATTAACTAAAGATGGGCTGGTATCATCGTGCGTTGCAAAATTTAATAAAATTGATTTTTTTGAATTATTTTTATCTCCCAATTTTTTAGCTTCGTTATAGGCGCTAAACAATTCTTCAGTGTTGCTAAATTTCAGATAGTTCATGAAGTTACCTAAGTAACCGTCAAATCCTGCATTTATAAGCTTGTCGTATGGTGTAAATTCTGCTTCCTGAGCAACAGGTGTTGTCCATTCAGGAGAAGCTTCGGCTATGAATAAGAATTCTGAGTCATCTCTTCTGGCATAAGTGATAAGTTGTTTCCAAAAATCGTAAGGTTTAATCGTTGCTACATCTGCCCTGATTCCATCTGCACCAAGATTTTTAACCATGTCTATAAAAGATTTGTGTAATTCATATAATTCGTTATTAATTGAACCGTTTTCATTTGTTGTTTTAAATAATCTTACATCCTTCCAATCAGCCGGCGTAATAGGTTTTCCGTTTGTATTTGTTGCAAATATATTTGGCTTTCTTAAGAACATGTCGTATGAGCCACAACTTGGCATATCTATAATAACTCTTATTCCGTATTTATGTGCTTCAGTAATGAAATTTTTAGCTTCAGTGTATACAGAGTCATGATTTGTTTTGTCATCAAGTTGTGGATTGATTTGATTAAAAGAATCCATTGCGTATAAAGAACCTGCTGTCCCTAGAGCTTTAATTTTTCCGACAGGTGTAATTGGAAGAAGGTGTATCATGTTTATGCCATTTTCAGCTAAGCTTTTTAGACGTTTTGTTGCTCCTGTAAATGTACCTGATTGTTCGCCCAGTTCCAGTTCTATAATTTCATTTTTATTTGAATCTATTGCGGAAAATGTGCGAATATTTATAACATAAATATTTGCTTTGTTCGTTTGAAATAATGTTCTGGCATCATTTGTCCAAGTGTTTGCAAATGTATTATTAAAGGTAAATGCAAATAAAATTAATGAATATAGTATTTTTCTCATATCAAACCCTCTATCTATAATAAAATAATAATAGATTTTTATTTTTACTGCAAAGTATTAATAGAATTTTACAAAAGTTGATTAAGTTTTTCTATTACTATTTTAGGCGTAATATTTTTCATACATTCGTAATTTTTTTTGCATTTTTTTGGTTTTGCGCATGGAGCACACTCTAAGTTTAAAGTAACAATGTTTGAGCCTATAGGGCACCACTGGAAAACAGAAGTCGGTCCAAACAGTGTAACAACTTTTTTGTTAAAAACTGCACCTAAATGACAGAAACCACTGTCAACACCAATTACAATATCCATCTCGTTTACAAGTGCAACAACTTCATCTAGGCTTAACCTTCCACATAAATTTTTTGCTGTTTTATTTTTTGATAAAGTTATAATGTTGTCGCATTCTGGTTTTTCTTCTTCCGTTCCAACAAAATATGAGTCTGTTTCTTTTTCAGCAAAATAGTCTATAATTTGTGCAAAATATTCATCCTGCCAATCTTTAATATGTGTTGATGATTTAGCAACAATGAGGGCTTTCTTTTTGCCTGTTAAGTATTTTTGGATGTTGATTTTAGCGCTGTCTTCTGTGTAAAACTCGAGTTTAGTGTCGGTTATTTCAATATAATCTTCTTTTAATACATCAAAAAAATGTTCCAATTCGTGTTTTTTTTCTGATTTGTCATATTTTATAACTTTTGTTAAAAGGCATTCTCTAAATTGACCGCCAAAACCAATTCGTTCTTTTGCGCCTGTTAACAACGCAATAATTGCGGCAGATACTGAACGCTTTAGTACGTAAACTTTTGAATATTTATTATCCCATAGTGTTTTGTAATTTATATTTTTAATATTATATGTATTTTTAACGTATGGGCATTTTGAGAAAACATAACAGCCGATATTCTTGGATAGAACATCTATTTCTGTTCGTCCGCAATGTTTTTTTAATTCACGCAAGAAAGCAACAGCTAAAAGGCTGTCTCCTAAATATTGTGGTGCTATAACAAGAATTCTTTGCATATTCCTCGATATGGACAAAAAAAAAGCCCTTGCGAGCTTGTTTTATTATTTAATGGTGGGCGTTGAGAGGCTCGAACTCCCGACATCTTCCTTGTAAGGGAAGCGCTCTACCAACTGAGCTAAACGCCCTTGCGTTATTATTATATTACGCGCTAAAGATTTATTGTCAATAGTAAAGTTTAAAGAAATTTTTCGTATGAGCCAATATGTCTAAAAAGCTTTACGTGTTGCAAAATTTCAAATAAGGCCTTCGCTATTTTTTCATCTTTAACATGCCCGTCAAAATCTATGTAAAAAGTGTATTCACCCAAAAACTTTTTGGATGGACGGGAATCAATATACGACATGTTTATGTTGTATTTTTCTAAAATATTTAAAACTTTATTTAGAGCACCTGGTTTGTTTTCTGTGGAAAAAGTTATGCTTGTTCTGTCATTTTGAGTGCGAGGGGTATCATTTCGTCCGATTAAAACAAATCTTGTTTTGTTATCTTTTTCATCATTTATATCTCGAGCCAAAACAGGTATGGAATAAATCTTCGCAGCTTTTTCACTTGCAATTGCGGCAAAATCAAAACTTGCTGTTTGGAGATTTTTAACTGCTTCCGCCGTGGAATCAGCTGTATTTATTTTAATTGTTTCTCCAAAGTTGTTATTAATAAATTCTCTGCATTGAGCTATCCCTTGTATATATGAGGAGATAACTTTTATTTCTTCAAAACTTTTTGCATTAGTTATTAGACAATGCGAAATTTTGAAGACTTCTTCTGATAAGATTTTAATGGATTTATCGGATAGACGAGTAAGGTTGTCTAAAGTTTCTCTTACAACACCCTCAATAGAATTTTCAATGGGAATAACTGCCAATAAATTTTCATCCGTACTATTATCTAATTCATTTAATATTGATATAATGGTCTGGCGGGGGCGTTCTTCAACACCAATAAATCCATAACGCTCTATAAATTTATCTTTTGCTGAATCTGTATATGAGCCTTTGGGACCTAAAAAAAGTATTTTTTTGTTATTTTTATCTTTAAACATTTGTATATCTACCATTTATCTTATATGATTATACAGAAAGGAGTTAGTCATGGCAAACATTAAATTCGGTACGGACGGTTGGCGCGCAATTGTTGGAAAGGACTTTAACGATGAAAATGTAGCGCTGGTTATTAATGCAATAGCTAAGTATATATTAACTAATTTTAATATTGAAAAGCCAATAATTATTGGCTATGACCCGAGAAATAAAGCGGATGAGTTTGCTGAAAAAGCTGCAAATATACTGGCTAACATAGGTTTTAATGTGTTGCTGAGTGAGAGTTTTTTACCTACTCCCGTATTGGCTTATTATGCAAAGAAACTAAATGCAAGTGCGATAATGTTTACGGCGTCTCATAATCCACCGGAATACCTTGGTATAAAGTATATTCCGGAATATGCCGGTCCTGCAACAAGTGAAATAACTGAAGAAATAGTTAAAAATGTCGGAGAAATTGTCCCTTCGTTACAAAAGGGAACAATAGAAAAACGAAAATTTTTCCAAGAATATTATGAGCATATAGATGAATTAATTGATTTTAAGTTAATCAAAAAGTCAGGAGTAAATATTATTTTTGACGCGTTGTACTCCTCTGCAATAGGGTATTTTGACAGAATATTAGATATTGAAGAAATTCCTTATGAAATTTTACACAATAAACGTGATGTGAATTTTGGCGGTGGGTTGCCCGAGCCAAAACCTAAGTATCTTCAAGAGTTGATTAATAAGGTTAAAGAAAACAGAAATGCTATTGGGCTTTCAAATGACGGTGATGCTGACAGATACGGCGTTATTAATGAAAAAGGTGAATATGTAACCCCAAATGAAATAATGGCAATGTTATTAATTCATTTAGTGAAAAATAAAAAAGCATCCGGCAAATATGTTAAAACTGTTGGTGCAAGTTTAATGCACAATATATTGGCTATAAAGTTAGGCATTGGCTTAATAGAAACCGCAGTTGGTTTTAAGCATGTAGGGCAAGCTATGCGCGAACATGATGTAATTCTTGGTGGTGAAGAATCAGGCGGCTTGAGTATAAAAGGTCATATTCCTGAAAAAGACGGTTTGTTGGCTAATTTACTTGTCTTGGAGATGGTTGCAACAGAAAAGAAACCTTTGTACGAACTGCAAGAAGAGTTGAAAAAACTTATTGGTGTTACTTTTATAAATGATAGAATTGACATAAAACTTGATTCTAAAGACGAAATAACAGAAATACTTGAAAAGGTTAGCTCAGATATGCATTTGCACGAGCTTTTGGGTATTAAAAAAATTGGAAGAAAGGACGGAATAAAATTATATCTTAATGACCATAAAAGTTGGTTATTAGTTCGTCCTAGCGGAACGGAGCCATTATTGAGAATTTATATTGAAACAAATTCTAAAGAAAAAATGGAGCAGTTAAAAAAGATAGCAAAGAATTTTACACAAATATAAGGAGTTAAAATTGTGATAATAGATAAACTTGAAAATGCTTATTTGTATTATGGGTTGAATGAAAATCTTAAATTAGGTTTGGAATATTTGCAAAATACCGACCTTATTAATACACCGGATGGTAAACATATTATAGCTGGCGATAATATTTTTGCTAATGTTCAAACAGGTTTAACAAAGAATCCTGAAACAACTCCTTGGGAATATCATAGGGTATATACTGATATTCAATATGTTATTAAAGGTGCAGAAATTATGGGCTGGGACAATTTGGAAAAATTTATTGTCACAGAAGAATATAATGAGGAAAAAGATGTTGCTTTTGGTCGGGTAGAAGGGGCTTATGTTACAGTGCCACAAGGATATTTTGTAATATTTACTCCACAGGATGCGCATCAGCCAATGTTGCAGATTGATGTGCCGGAAGAAGTCAAAAAAGTTATTGTGAAAGTTAAATGTTAACTTATTTATTCATGCTATAATTTATTAAAAGATAGGGGAATACAGTGAATAATATTATAGAAGATTTAAAGACAAAATTTACTTCCGATAAAGTAAAAGCATGGTTGAAAGAATTAGTTGAGACTGTTTTTTTTGTAGTAGTTATGGTTATAATAATAAGGTTTTTTATCGGTGAAATTCGTTGGATACCTTCAGCGTCAATGCATCCAACTTTATTAGAGGGAGATAGGCTTTTTATAGAAAGATATTCTCGTTTTTATAGAGCTCCTCAAAGAGGTGATATTTTAGTATTTTATCCTCCACACGAAGAAATAAAAAATGATCTAGTATCTGTTTTTTGCAGACTTACAGGGTTTTTCTGTAAAGATATTGCATATATAAAAAGAGTGGTAGGTTTGCCGGGAGATAAAGTTACAATAACAACAACTGAAGAAGGAAACACATTTGTATTAATAAATGACAAACCTCTTAAAGAACCATATGTTAAAGATGTCACGGATAAAAAATATGTTTGTAATAGTAGTACAAAATATTGTCAAGATGTTATAGTCCCCGAAAATTCTTATTTTATGATGGGTGATAACAGAGGCAATTCACAAGATTCAAGATATTGGGGATTTTTACCAAAAGAAAGAATTATTGGAAAAGCTGTTTTTATATTTTGGCCAATCAAAAGAGCTGAATATTTTAAAAGGCTTGACTATTAGAGGATAATATTATGAAATCAAAGGCTGTTGAGTATTTTTTTAATCAAGGGTATTCCTGTTCTGAAGCTGTTGTAAAGGCTGCGGCAGATGTTGGATTGGTTAATCAAAACCTTGTTCCTTTAGCTACACCATTTTCGGGCGGAATTTCTTCGGGGTGTTTGTGTGGCGCAATCGCAGGCATGGAGTTGGTTATTGGGGCTGTTTGCGGTAGGCATGATAATTCTGAATCATCGCTTGAAGCTAAGAACTTGGCTAAGCAATCTATAATAGAATTTAAAGAACGTAATAAATATACTTGTTGTAGAGCATTGACTGCGGGGATGAGTATGGCTTCTTCTGAGAGAAAGGAACATTGCTGTAAAATGGTATGCGATGCAGCTGAGATACTTGAAAGGCTTTTAATAAAAGAAAAAATATAATAAAATACCCGCTTGTGCGGGTATTCTTTTGTTAAACCTTATTCGCGGTCTGTTTTTCGCCTTGTTTAAAACAAGTTGGTCTGGGGTGTATTAAACTGTTGAGATGTTAACTTGCCTCCTTACGCCTAATAGCGCACCTTTAAGTCGTAATACATTGCATATGCATGTGTTGCATATGTTAAATAGTTTTTTTAAAATACCTCCATTAAACTACTAACTATACTCAAATATAAATATTTCATATGTTTCCTTAGATTTGTTTCAATTTTGATATTAATGTTTACGGCGCTACTTTCAAATAACTTTAGAAATTTTTAAAATATTGAAACACTTCTTTACAATTATATGTGATAGAATATAATTGCAATTAGGTAAGGAGAATATTATCATGGCTAGAATTATTCGTCCCACATGGGCAATTAGATGTGTAAACTCAAGTTGTAGAACACTTTTTGAAGTTGCTGTACTTGATGACAAAACTCAACAAGAAGTGGTTTGTCCGGGATGTGGTGAACACTATGTTTATCCGCCAAAAAATGAAGATGAAACTCAAAACTAATGGAATATTATTCATTAAATAATTATTTAAAAAATAAATTTCAAGAAAAAGTTTATAAAATCACATTAGATGCAGGTTTTACTTGTCCTAATCGTGATGGAAGTGTTTCTTCAAAAGGATGTATTTTTTGTGATGACGGGGGGAGCTTTTCACAAGCTCACTCCCGTTTTTTAACTATTTCTGAACAGATTGAAGCAGGTATTAAAAGTCAAAATGAGCGTTTTGGCGCAAACAAGTTCATGGCGTATTTTCAAGCATTTACTAATACTTATAAACCTGTTTGTGAACTTGAAAAATTATATAAAGAAGCATTGAAAAACCCTAAAATTGTCGGAATTTCAATAGGAACACGACCGGATTGTGTTGATAGTGAAAAATTAGATTTGATTGCATCTTTTTTGCCCAAGTATGAAACCTGGGTGGAATATGGCATGCAAACAATTCATGATAAAAGTTTAGAGTGGATGAACAGAGGTCATGACTTTGCAACTTTTGAAAAAGCATATTTTGAAACGAAAAAACGAGGTATAAAAGTTTGTGTACATGTGATTTTGGGGTTACCAACAGAAGATAAAAATGACATGCTTGCAACTGCAAAAAAATTGGCTGAGTTAAAAGTTGATGGGGTTAAGTTTCATGCTCTTTGCGTCATGCAAAATACACCACTTGAAAAAATATATAATGATGGTGGGTTGAAGTTATTAACAGAAGATGAGTATGTTGATATTGTTTGTGATTTTATAAAAATATTGCCCAAGGACACTATTATTCATAGGGTGTGCGGAAATGGATATTCTAAAACAATGGTAGCACCTTTGTGGCTTAATCAGAAATGGCAAACACATAATAAAATTAATGAAAAGTTAAGTTAATTAAAGTTTGTTTTTATCCATTTTAGCATGGGTAAAAGAGCTTGAGCCCTGTGGCTGATAGTATTTTTCTCATCAGGGGTTAAATCTGCCATAGTTTTATTTAAACTGTCAATCTCGAAAATTGGGTCATAGCCAAATCCGCCGTTTCCTGATGGTTCCAGCGCTATTTTACCTTCGCAGATTCCTTTAGTTGTGTTTAATATATTCCCATTTTTATCTGTTAGAACCATTGTGCAGACAAATTGGGCTGTTCTGTCATTGCAATTATTTAATTCGTTTAATAATTTTTTTATTTTTTCTTCTTGGGTTGGCGCATATCTTGCAGAATGTAGTCCCGGACGACCATTTAAGGAGTTTACGCAAAGTCCCGCATCATCGGCTAAGGCATAGCTTTTCATAAGTTTAGATGCTTCTTTGGCCTTAATTGCTGAATTTTCTTCAAAAGAGTTTCCGTCTTCTATCGGGTCAAAACCTTCGCACACTTTTATAAAATTTATACCATGCTTGTTTGCAATAGCATTAATTTCAAAAACTTTGTGAGGGTTTGTTGTTGCTAAAACTATTTCTATCATTATTTTCCATACCTTCTGTTTCTTTTTTCAAATTCAAGAATAGAGTCTATTAAGCTGTTTTTATCAAATTCAGGCCAAAACTCTTTTCTTATAAGTATTTCTGAGTATGCGATTTGCCATAACAAATAATTGCTTATTCTTTTTTCTCCACCGGTTCTGATTAATAAATCAGGGTCAGGAATGTCTTTTGTGTATAGGTTTTGTGAAATAGTTTCTTCAGTTATGTTTTTTAGCTCTATATTAGAACTAATTATGCTTTTGACTGCGTTAACAATTTCTCCTCTTGCACCGTAATTAAAAGCTATTTGAAGGTTTACTCCTGTGTTTTTGGCTGTTGTTTTTTCAGCATGCTTTAGAATTTCTTGTAGGGTTGAAGATAGAGCAGAAATATCACCTAAAAATTTTATTTTAACATTTTCTTTATGCATTTCATCAAGCTCATTGCCTAATGTTTTTGCTAATAATCCCATTAAAAACTCAACTTCTTCGGGCTTTCTATTCCAATTTTCGGTAGAGAATGCATAAACGGTAAGATATTTTATTCCAAATTTATCGAATGAGCGCATGGTGTTTTTTAGGGCTTCAACACCTTTTTGATGTCCAATAGCGCTTGGTAGTAAACGTTTTTTTGCCCAACGTCTATTTCCATCCATAATTATGGCAATATGGTTAAGGTTTGTTTTTTTTACAATATCAATGATTTGTTTATTTGTATAATTTTTCAACGCAACTCACTCCTTTAGTACTAATAATAGCAAAAAATAAAAAATTTAAAATAATACTTGAAATTTAAAAATGTGCATGTATAATAATCATATACCGAATGCGAGAGTAGTTCAGTGGTAGAACACTTCCTTGCCAAGGAAGGGGTCGCGAGTTCGAGCCTCGTCTCTCGCTAATAAGGACCGACAAACATTAGTTTGGCGGTCTTTATTTTTGTAAATTGTTTAAACGAGCGACCCTAGGGGCGCGATATAAAGTGAAACACCGCAATAAAGTAAGGATGAGTGAGCTGCGTAGGTGTTAGCACAGCAGTTGTGAAAGATTTTTCACTTTTTTGAGTTTTACCATTTTTTTACGGGGTAGTCGTCTGGAATTTTCCAGCCGTTTTTCTGGATAACAGTTGTACAGAATTCACCGCTTTCTTTGCATTTTAATTCTTTTGCTCCACCACCATCTAGGTTAAGCCAAGTATTTCTGAAACCATATCCTTGGAATCCGCCATACAAAGCGTTGTTTGGAGCATATGAGCCATATGATTTTACATCTGTTTTGTAAAGCGTGAATGAAAAAACGTCGTACCCGATTTGATTAGGACCTTTTTTGTTATTTACATCAACATGTATAGATGCGGCTGGTGCGGCAGTGGTTGAACCTATTGCTATTATCATTCCATTTTTTAGTTGGGCTGTTCTATGGTATGTTAAACTGATTGCATTGCTAGTCCCATCGTATCGTTTTATCGTTGTACCCCCATAAATTTCGTTTAGGCATGCGGAGGAACCACCTTGATTATAATTTACCATCCCACAATCTTTTTCTACTTTAAGCTGTTCTAATATTAAATTAGCAAATTGGTTTAGAGATGCTCCCGAAATAGTTTCTGTGTACCAGCTGTCGTTATTTGGAATTTCTGCACTAGTCATTAAAGAATTTATATCTCCATGATTTGCTTGAACCAATTTGATAGCATTAGATAGCATGGAATATGCAGTTTTAATTTTTACTTCGGTTTTGTATTTTTTATAATTATTAATTAAATTAGGTATGGTTAGTGCAGCGATAATTCCAATAATTGTTAAAGTAATTAAAGTTTCAGCTAAAGTAAATCCCTTTTTTACCATAAAATTTCCATAAAAAGATTGTTGACTGAATAGCATTATACCCTGATAATCCCTGATAGGCTAGGATAGGTATAATTTATAAAATGGCTTATTTAATGATGATTTTCAGCTTTATATAACTTAATAATTAATAAATTACCAAAAAGCTTCGGGCATCATTCGTTCGTAAAACCAAATTTCTACGCCGTCATGCGTTTGTTCAAATTTATTTTTAAGTTTTTGCGGAACTCCAATAGCTCGAATTGGTAAATTTAGTTCTTTTGCTGCTGATTTAATGATTTCGTAACCTCTAATAATATCTTCTTTCGTGGTTTCGTCGCCTAAGTGAGTGTTAGAAATTATTCCAGAAAATTTTTTCCAAGGACGTTTTTCTAGGCCTTCAGCGAAAGAAACATATTCTATGATATTTTCTTTTGAAAAAGTTTCAAACTTGGACGTGTTTATAACAATAAAAATTTCCATATTTTTTTCATCCTCAATATTTTCAATAATATCAAGGATATCAAGACCGCTTGCGCCATATCCAACATCAATAATTATATCGCCTTGTTCTTTTAAACAGTTAAGTTGTCGAGAATTAACGTAGTTTGCAGCTTCTCCTAAGCCTTCGTATTCTGGCTGTGTTATAACATTTATTCCTCGTTTTGTTAATTTTTCTTCAAGTGGTCTTAGTGTATAAGCTGGTTCTACTGTGTCTAAGTCAACTAATGTTATTTTTTTGTTATTGTTAGCATATTGAAGTGCTCTATTTAGTGCTGTTTCTGATTTTCCACTAGCATATGCACCTGCAAAAACTTCTAATTTTCTCATTTTGTCCCCTCTTTAATTTATATGCTTATTTTATAACAAAAGTTAAATTTTTTGTTAAGTAGTTGTCAGATGATGAAATAAATAGTATTATTAATAAAGTTTGTTTAAATAATAGAGGAAATAATATGAAATTAGGAATGAAAATAGCTATAGCTCTTGGGCTTGGAATTAAAAGGAATGCACATATATTTGTTGGTTTAGTTGCCGGTATGATTGTTGGTGCAGTTTTGCATCATCATATTATTAATGGTGCTAATACACAAGTTATGGACGTTATTACAGGAGTTTTAAGCTTTATTGGACAAGCGTTTATAAGATTGATTCAAATGGTTGTTATTCCATTAGTTGTGTCAGCAATAGTTATTGGTGTTGCGAGTGTTGGTGATAATAAACAGCTTGGTAAGTTTGGAACAAAGATGATTTTGTATTATGGGTTAATAACGGTAATAGCTGTTATACTTGGTGCAATATTAGTTTGTGCTTTTCAACCAGGGATTGGGGTTCAGTCTTTTATAAATTCGCAAGCATCAGCTGAGGTGCAAGCTTTGGTAGCTCAAGAGTTAGCAAATAATAAAACTGATTTGTTGGGTCAATTCTTGTTGATGATTCCTAAAAATCCATTGGAGTCTATTGCGCGCGGTGATATGATTCCTATTATTTTCTTTGTATTAATATTTTCTATCGCTCTTGCGAAAGTTGGTGATATAAACCGTCCAGTTGTTTCTTTCTTTGAATCTGTTTTTGCAGCAACAATGAAGGTTACAGATTGGATTATGTTCTTTGCTGTACCTGGTGTGTTCGCATTGAGTGCAACAGCTATTGCTAATTTTGGTATGTCTATATTTGGCTCAATTTCTAAATTCTTGTTGTTATTGTTAGCAGGATTTTTAATTCAATTAGTAGTTATTTACCCAGCTATGATGAAAATATTTTCAAAAGTTCCAGTTATGACTTTTTATTCAGCAATTGCAGAGGCAATGATGGTTGCATTTGGTACGGCTAGCTCTTCAGCGACTCTACCATTAACAATGGCTTGTTGTGAACGTCGTGGAATTTCACACAAAGTTTGTAGTTTTGTTTTACCGCTAGGTGCTACATTGAATATGGATGCTACGGCTTTATTCCAAGTTGTTTCGGTTATCTTCTTGACTCAGGCATATGGTGTTGAGTTGACATTATTCCAAATAGTTCAAATTGCTGCGTTAGCAATCATAGCCTCAAGCACTTCTGCCGGAATACCGGGGGCGGGACTTATTACTATTGCCCTTGTACTTAACGGTTTAGGTTTAACACCTGAACAATTAGTTTTAGGCTTTGCATTCTTGATGGCTGTTGAACGTGTTATTGACATGTTTAGAACAATGGTGAACGTAACATCAGATGCTGTTGTTGCTGCAATGATTGCAGATAATGAAAACGAAATTAATTATGATTTGTTGAATAACCCAGAATCTTATAAAGAAGTAATTTAGTTATGCAGGAACGTATAATAGGTTTTTGGGGCTATCCATCATTAGATTTAATTAACAAATACAAACAAATCCACCCTGACCATGTTTGGGTGGATTTGGATATTGATTACGGATATCCAAAGTTTGGGATTTTACCGGAAGCGTATTGCAAAATTGTAAAAAATATGCTTTATAATGCGATTTATTTAAAAGACAAAATAGATGTTATATTGGCGCCTATAGGTAAAGAAAAATGTGATAGTGGGTGGTTTGCTGCCAAATTGTTGAAAAATATGGGCTTTTTTGTTGAAGAGTCCTTGTATGAGCAAACTCTATTAAAAAATTCTATTTCCGTATCGACATCAAATTTACCTTTGAGAAAAAAATTTGAAATAATTACGGCTGATATAATAGAACAAAAGCATCCTGTTTTTGAGCAGGTTAAGCCTGATTTTGGTTTTTGGGGTGTCCCACCAAATGATTTAAGTGTTTTGGAGTTGTTTCCTGATAATACGCATGTGTATGGATGGACAAGATGTGTGGAAGCAGGTACCCCCGCAGACATTGATTTAGAAATGTTTGTTGATGAAAATGTTCCAACGGTTTTTTATGCCCAAGCATTTTGTGCAAAAACTCAGTTGGCTAAATATTTGGCAGATAAATACAATGGTTTGTATGTCGATATAGATGATGTAGTCACAAATTCAGTTAAGTATAAAATAGAGGCGTTTATAAAGTTACGATGAAATTATATGTTGATGCAGGAACAACTTGGTCCAAGGTTTGTGAGCTTTCAGATGGAAGTTCGGATTTTTCAATGCAGTATGGAGAATATTTAGTAAATACTTTTGATGATAGAAAACACTACATTATTCCATCTAATTTATTAAAGGACTGTGAGTATAAATTTTTGGCTGCAACTGGGCATATGTCTAAAGTAAATTTAGAGTACGATAAAAATTATTTAAATGAAGTTTTAGCTTTGTCAAAGGGTTTTTTGGTGCAACAAAAAAATGGACTGGTATTGGATTTAGGTTCTCGTGATGTTAAATGGGTTCGTTTTAATAACGGAAAATTTAAGGATTTGGATTGGAACAATTCTTGCGCAAGTGCAACCGGAGCAACTGTTGAGATGTTGCTAAAGTTCTATGATGTAAGTGTTGAAGATTTAGAGTTTGTAAGTGAAAGATATAATATAACCTGTGGAATTTTCGGGTTAGAAAAAATTATGGATGATATTGCAAATGGAGAACAAGCAAAAGTTGCAATATCAAAATTTTTGCATGGGTTGGCTTATAATGCGTGGTCTTTTGCAAAGAAACCGGATGAAATATTTTTATCAGGTGGTTTTTGTGATAATAAATGTTTTATTGAGTCTTTGTCTAAATATGTTAAGGTTAACAAATTAGGTCGTTTTGTGTTAGTAGACGGTTTAATAAGTGAGTTTTCATCTTAATTGTTGCCCTAATTTATAATCACATTTATAATTGTTATATGAAACAGACTTTTAGCATGCCCAAATTGTCTTTTATTGTAACGTCATACAATTATGCGCAGTATGTAATTGAATGCTTGCAAAGTATTGTTGAGCAAAGTTATCAAAATATAGAAATTATAGTTGTAGATGACCACTCAAGAGATAATTCGGTAGAAGTTATCAATAATTTTATAGAAGAAAATTCCACATGTGTCCCAATTCATTTGATTATGCATAAGCGTAATAAAGGACAATTAGCATCTATTTTGGACGGGATATTTGCTGCGAGTGGTGAGTTTATAGCTTGTATTGATTCAGATGATAAGTTGCATAAAGACTATGCTTTGACTCATATAGGTGTGCATCTTTGTAACCCTTGTGCATTAACGGTTTCAGAGATGTTTGAAATAGATTCAAAATCAGTTTTACATTCAATAAAATCACCGAATCTTTCTGAAATAGAAGGTGATGATATAATAAGTAAAATAAAATTGAGGATAAAAGATTTAGAATTACAAAATATAGAAGTTAAGAAACTTGATAAAAAAGAAAAGTTTTTTGGCGGTTGGTGGTGGGCGCCTACAAGTTGTGGGGTTTTTAGAAAGTCAACTATTCAACCGTTTTTGACATTCTTAAGAACAGATAATTGGAGAACATCTCCTGATAAGTTATTGTTTAATTTTTTGCACTTAGTAGGTGGTAGTGTAAGGATTTATGAACCTTTGGTTATGTATCGCAGGCATGGGCATAATGCCGGTATCGGAAATGTTATAATGGGTGATACTAGATTTAATTCCGGTAAGGCTAAAAAACAGTATTTAAAAAATCAAATTAATTTGTATAAAGATATTTTGGAATTTTTTGAGCAAAATAAAAGTAAGTTAATTGATTTATATTCAAGACAACATTATTATCGGATGATTAAAGAAATTTATTTCTCAATACCTAAGCTTATTTTGTATAAACTTAGACATTAGATAAAGAAATATTAATAAGTTGTTGTTAGAAAAATTAATAGTATAATCAGATTATATTGAAATTATAGAGGAAAAAATATGATAACATTAAATCAGAACGAAGGATTGATTACTCAAATTATTGGACCGGTTATAGACGTTGAATTTTCGCAAGGAAATTTGCCTGAGATTTATGATGCATTAAAAATTACTTGTGATGATGGCACTATTGTTACGACAGAGGTGCAACAGTTGTTGGGTGAGAATAAAGTTCGTTCTGTTGCAATGTCATCAACAGATGGTTTGAAAAGAGGAATGAAGGTTCTAAATACAGCTGAGCCTATTAAAATTCCTGTTGGTAATTCAATTTTAGGAAGAATATTGAATGTATTGGGAGAACCTGTTGATAATGCAGGTGATATTCAAACAGATACATATTTGCCTATTCACAGAGAGTCTCCATCGTTAACTGAGCAAAATACTGAAGTTGAAATTTTGGAAACAGGTATTAAGGCCATTGACTTGCTTCAACCATATCAAAAGGGTGGTAAGATTGGTTTATTTGGTGGCGCTGGTGTAGGAAAAACAGTATTAATTATGGAGCTTATCCATAATATTGCAGCTGAGCACTCAGGTGTGTCAGTATTTGGCGGTGTAGGTGAAAGAACTCGTGAAGGAAATGACCTTTATAACGAAATGAAAGAGTCCGGTGTAATTGATAAAGTTGCACTTATATACGGTCAGATGAATGAACCGCCGGGAGCAAGAATGAGGGTTGGACTTTCAGCTCTTACTGCTGCTGAATATTATAGAGATTATTCAAAACAAGATGTATTATTATTTATTGATAATATTTTTAGATTTGTACAAGCAGGTTCAGAAGTTTCAGCTTTGTTGGGACGTATGCCGTCAGCGGTAGGATATCAACCAACTTTAGCAAATGAAATGGGTGCGTTGCAGGAACGTATTACTTCAACTAAAGATGGTTCAATTACTTCTGTTCAAGCAATTTATGTACCTGCTGACGACTTGACTGACCCAGCTCCTGCGACTACTTTCTCTCACTTGGATGCATCTACAGTTCTTTCAAGACAAATTGCGTCTTTGGGTATTTACCCTGCGGTTGACCCACTCGCTTCTAATAGTAGAGTGTTAGATCCAATTATTATTGGGGAAGAACATTATCAGGTTGCAAGACAAGTGCTAGAAATTCTTCAGAGATATAAAGAATTGCAAGATATTATCGCAATTTTGGGTATGGATGAACTTTCTGAAGAGGATAAAGTTACCGTAAACAGAGCAAGAAAAATTCAAAAATTCTTGTCACAACCGTTCTCAGTTGGTGAGCAGTTTACAGGAATTAAAGGTAAATATGTTAAGCTTGAAGATAGTATAAAAGGATTTAAAGAAATTATTGAAGGTAAACATGATAATCTGCCTGAGCAAGCTTTTTACATGGTAGGAACAATTGAAGAAGTAGTTGAAAAAGCTAAAGAAATGGCGGAATAGCGAATGGAATCTAAAAAACTACATTTAAAAGTTTTGACTCATGAAAAAGTTGTTTTTGATAGAGATGTTGATGCAATTTTTTCTATCGGAGAAAAAGGCGAGTTTGGTATTTTGCCTGGACATATACCATTTATGACAGTGCTGAAAATAGGCGTAACTAGAGTTGTTATTGGGTCTGAAACTACGCATATTGCTATTATGGGCGGTGCATTTCAGGTTAAAGATAACGAAGCAATTATTTTGTCAACAGTTGCAGAAGTAGATGAAGACATAGATGTTGCAAGGGCTAAAGAGGCAAAGGAAAGAGCTGAAGCTCGTTTAGGTTCTGAAGAAGTCGCTATTGACAGACAAAGAGCTGAAGTGGCATTAGCAAAAGCGATTGCTCGTTTAAGAGCAACCGCTAAAAGAAATTAGGAAATTCTTTTTTATTTTATTTTATTTCTTTTTCTACTACCGGTGCAATTTTCTTTAAGGTCTCATATAGTTCATTAAATTGTTCAGGATAAAGTGATTGTGCCCCGTCGCAGAGTGCGCATTCAGGGCAGTCATGTACTTCTATTATCAGTCCGTCTGCGCCTGCTGCTATAGCTGCTTTTGACATAGGGGCAACTTTGTCTCTTAATCCTGTGCCATGGCTTGGGTCTATTATTATAGGCAGGTGACTAAGTTTTTTTACAACCGGAATTGCACAAAGATCCAAAGTGTTTCTTGTTGCGCGTTCAAATGTCCTTATGCCTCTTTCACAAAGAATTACTTCTCTGTTTCCTCCTGCCATTATATATTCAGCAGACATTAGCCATTCTTCTATTGTTGCTGAAAGTCCCCTTTTTATAATAATAGGTTTTTTAATGTGCCCAAGTTCTTTAAGTAGATTAAAGTTTTGCATGTTTCTTGCGCCAACTTGCAAAATATCCACGTATTTCTCGAATAGAGGTATTTGAGAAATCTCCATAACTTCAGATGTTACCGCCATATCATATTTGTCAGCGACTTTCCTGATAATTTTTAGTCCTTCTTCACCTAAACCTTGAAATGCGTAAGGAGATGTCCTTGGCTTAAAGGCTCCGCCTCTCAATATTCTTACGCCATAGGAGGATAGTTTTTTTGCAACCGCATCCATTTGTTCTTCAGATTCAATAGTGCAAGGCCCTGCAATCATGCCTGTGTAATCGCTACCAAATTTTACTCCGTTAACAGAAACAATGGTGTCTGTCGGTTGAAACATTCTACTGCATAATTTGTAGCTTGAGGATATTTTTATTACTTCTTTAACTCCATCAAGTAATTCTATATCCCTCGGGTCGATAACTTTGCCCCCAACAGCGCCAATGACTGTGTGTAATTCTCCTTTTGAAATGTGAGCGTCAAAGCCTTTGCTTTTTATATATTTTTGTACATATTGTATTTGTTCTTCCGTTGCTCCGTGGCGCATTACTATTAGCATAATTCCTCCAGTTTTTTTCTATTGTAAATCAAAAAATTAAAAACCGGAAGTTCTAAAATACATAGTGTATTTTTTATTGCCATAATAAAAAACTATTTCGTAGAAATTTTCGTCAAGTGTTTGAGCTTCAATGTAAGAAGTTGGAGGTGGCTGTTTTTTTGAAGCAGTAAGATGTTTACCTATCTTTTCACCTAAATTTTTTGTAAATTTTTGCCATTTTGTTAATTCAGGGACAGGCATTTTTTTCTTATAAAAATCTTCTAATACTATATCTGTTTCAACGACGGGAATTATAAATTTAACTTTTCCATTTGATTTGAAAAATATATAATCTTTACCTTTGATAGTTCTTGCAGCCAATAAATAATACCCGGGTTCAATTATTTTATCTTTAAAATAAAGAGTAGTAGCAGTTCTAAAAAGTGGGTATGGAGAGTATGCATAATTAAAGTAATCCTCATTTTGATAAGGATCTAGGTCGTGCATAAGATTAATTTGTGGCGTTTCTGTTTCATTATATATTTTTTCATAATCCTTTGCTGCAAATGCTGTAGTGTTACAAAAAAATATAAATGTGAATAGTAAAATTATTGCTTTCATATTATATATAATAACTAAATTTCTAAAAAATTCAAAAAATTTGCAAAATCTTAAAAAAGTATTATCATGTATATATGAATAAGTTTTTAATAATTTTATTTGCCATATCTTTAAGTATTAATTGTGCGTTTTCTTCTGTTCCTGAGTTAAGAGATTATGCTCCGTTGGTTATTAAAAAAGGTGGATATTTTAGAGTATTGAATCAGCGTACTTTAAATACAGGTTTGCTTGATGAGGGGGATACAGTAACATTTATTGCGCCGACAGATGTTTGGTGCGCTCAAGCCAAAATAATACCGAGAGATTCTGTGTATTATGGATATGTAGAAGAATTAAGGGAGCCTGTTCAGGGAACAAATGCAGCTATTAAAATAAGGGTTAATAAGCTAGTTACTCCAACTGGAAGAGAGTTTTCAATAGATGCATATTTATCGCATGGTGGAAAAATTGAAATAGGTGGAGAATTGACAGCTCCATTAGAATATACGAAAATGCCACATCATATTAGATATCCTAATGTTTATAAAGGTGTTTTGCAGTATGTTCCTGGATATAAAAGATTTTATGGGCATCATTTGGTGATAAAACCAGGTGCAGAATTGATACTATTGTTGAATAGTGATTTTAATGTAATTAATGCGGACTTTTAGTGTAAAATGTTATATAATTATTAAGTAAAATACAAAATTGGCATGGAGGAGTACTAGTGAAAAAATATTTAGGGATAATGATTTTATTGAGCTTGATAACCTTGCCTGTTTTAGGAGCTTCTCCATATGTATCGTATGAACCTGTAAATCCTTACGGAAATTCTGCCCCTACTTTGCATGGTGCAGTTTTCATGGTTCCTGCGGGTGTAGCATTGCCTGCAACGACTACTACTGAATTGAACTCACAAACTATGTTGTTGGGTCAGTCTGTAACGCTTATGTTGTCTCAAGATTTTTATTATGGTGAAAAACTTGTAGCGCCGGCAGGAAGTACTGTAAATGGTACCGTTATACAGCTCAAAAAAGCAAATTTTGCAGGAATTAACGGTGCCTTGCAGATTAAATTTACTAGTATTGTTACACCTTTTGGACAAATGATCCCGATTTCCGGTCAGATTAAAACTAATGATGGTACCGGTGTTTTAAGGGGCGGAACGGCAAAAGAAACGACAAAAGAATATGTGAAAGATGTCGGAGTCGGTGCGGCAGGCGGAGCAATTTCAGGACTGGTTTTCAGCGCTATTTCAGGAGGCTCTGTCGGTAAAGGAACTGCAATAGGTACAGCAATAGGCGGGGGGGTAGGATTAGGAAAATCCGTTATAGATAAAGGAGGAGAGGTATCTGTTCCTTCAAATACCAATTTGTTGATACAACTTGAGCAGCCTATAACTATAAATTCGGCGGCAACATTTAGGTATTAATTCTTTTGGGGGTTATGTTTTATCAATTTTTTAATTAATCTTTAAGTAATAAAAAAACAGAAGACTTGGGAAAATGGCGATTATTGGAAAATTTTATAACGAAGTAAATAATGAAAGTGAAAAAGCAGTATCATATGAGGTACCGCGTGTTTTTGATAAGCAGGAAGAAGGGTTAACTTTAAAAAAATCTATTTTTCTTTCAATATTGTTGCATCCGACCTCTGTCTTATTAGCTTGGGTGTTAGTTTTTATTTTAGCTCTTTTAGGGATAAATTTTGATAGGTTAGAAAAACCGGAACCTAAAATGAGAGATATAGAATTTGTTTTGGTAAATAATCCTGAGGCACCGCCGATTGATAAGAATACAAAAAATAGAGCGGATAGAAATACAAGAGCCGGTGGCAAACATGACCCCAAAAAGCCTCAGGCTGAACCTTCTCCTGCGCCCGGAAAACAAAGTGCTCCGGCAAAGAAACAGCCGGTAAAAAAACAGCAGACCCCTGTTAAAAAACAGTCTATACAACAACCTCAAAAAACGCTTCAACAGCAAGCTTCGCCTAAAGTTCAGCCTAAGGCTCAACAGCCGGCACCTC
Organism: Candidatus Gastranaerophilaceae bacterium; assembly: GCA_045636305.1. GTDB lineage: Bacteria > Cyanobacteriota > Vampirovibrionia > Gastranaerophilales > Gastranaerophilaceae > RGIG2134. The sequence goes on from JAZTXF010000047.1 coordinate 27,176, forward strand.
AGCATGTTACACCTAAGCCTGTGCCGCCGGCACCAAAACTGGCGCCACAAGTTAGTTCACCTAAAGTTGTACCGGAGCCTAAAAGTGCAATGCAAGTTCCTGTGCCAAAGACAACGGCTCCTAAGTTGGCAGGTTCATATGGCGGACCGGTTACAGCCTCTCGTGCGGGAACTGGGACAATGTCAGGAGGAAATAGTGTAGGTCGTCCTGCTCCTAGTTTTTCACCGTCTTCTACTGGATCTTCTTCCGGTTCAGGCAGATTTTCTACAGGACAATATGGTAATGGTCAAGCAGGCAATCCAGGGCCTGGAAATCCAAATGGCAGACCGGGTATAGATGCTATTAAAGAGCCTGATTTTGGACCTTATATGAGAGAATTGCAACGTCGTATTAAGATGAATTGGGACCCTCCAAAAGGTAATGAATCAAAACGTGTCATTCTTTTGTTTAAAATAGCTAAAGATGGAAGATTGTTGTCAGTAAAGGTTAGCCGTTCTTCAGGAGTTCCTGCGGCAGATAGGGCTGCAATTTCTGCGGTGGAGTTGACCGCTCCGTTTAAGCCGTTACCTCCGGAATTTAAAGGGGGAAGTGTAGATATCCAATTTACGTTTGATTATAACGTATTTGGCGGTTCAAGGTATTAATATAATTAGAAAGAAGAGGATATATAACTATGGAATTATTATTACACTCAATTAAACTTGATTGGCCGGTATTATTGCCAATTTTAATTTGCTCTATTCTTGTTGTTGCTGTTGCAATTAACAGGTTCTCTTTTTACTCAAAAAACAAAAGAGATATTGTTTCGTTTATCCCAAAATTACAGAAAGAACTCTCAAGAGGGAATTTGGCATCAGCTCAAGCCTTGAGTGAACAATTAGGCGGTGTTATTGGTGAAGTTTCCGAAGAAGCTGTAAGAATTTTTGCAGAACAAAAATCCGGTTTTTCACGCTCATTTGATATTGCTGCAAATTTAGCGACAAGAAAATTAGAAAGTCACTTAACAATCTTGGGGACAATAGGTGGTGTTGCTCCGTTTTTAGGCTTGTTTGGCACTGTTGTGAGAATCTTGTATACATTCCAAGATTTAGCTACACAAGGTAACCAATCAGCTGCTGTTGCTATGGGTATTGGTTCTGCATTGATTGCAACTGCCTTTGGTTTGGGTGTAGCGATTGTTGCAGTTATTTTCTATAACTTTTTCCAATCTTCAGTTAAACGTTATGAGGATGATTTTCAACTTATTAAATTATTATTCTTGAGTTTTGCTGATAGTTCTGATGAGCCTGTAACTGCTTCTCAATCTAATATAGCAATATAATTTAAGGTAAAAATTATGGCGATGAAAACAAATAAGGGTAAGGATGCTCTTTTTACAGAAATAAATATAACACCGTTAACAGACATTTTTTTGGTTTTGTTGATTATAATGATGGTAGTAGCTCCGACATTTCAGTCGGTAGATAATACTATTTCTGTGCCGGAAATTAATAGTGGTATTTCGATTGAAAACCAAAATGCTACTGTTGCCATAACAAAAGACGGAAACTTTTATGTTAACGGTAAACCTGTAACTCCGGATATTATTACAAAAGAGCTAGAACAATTGAAACCTTTATTGGAAAAAAAAGAGGTAGTTGTTAAAGCTGATAAAGATACGAAGAGTAGAGAAATTATGAGTGTAATGAATGCCGCACAAAATGCAGGATATGAAAAATTAATTGTTGCGGGTGAACCATTGACTAAAAAAGCGCAAGATGAATTAAAAAAAGCGGATGAAAAAAGTGTGGGAACGAGCTATAGCTCAGAGGCGGTAGACATTCCTATTCTCCCCGCAACAGAAGATTTGCGACCAAGAGTTAATATACCGACAGAAGGATAAAATAAGATGGCTTCAAGACAAAGGGATTGTTTTAACGAAATAAATATTACACCGCTAACGGACATTTTTCTTGTGTTGTTGATTATAATGATGGTTATTGCACCACTGTTAGATCAGCAAGGTTTGAACTTGACTGTTCCGGAAAATGTTGCAATGGAGAAGGTTAAAGAATCAAAAATATTATCTATTGACGTTTTAGCATCAGGTCAATATGTTTATGATGGTGAAGTTATTGCGGAAACGGATTTGGCAAGAATTATTAAAGGTAATTTAAAAAATTATCCTGACGGATTGATGATTAATACGGATGGAGAAGCTTCACATGGTGTTGTTGTCAGGCTTATGGACATAGCTCGTAATTCAGGAGTTAAAAATATCTCATTATCTCAAAATTAATTTGAAATACTTGAAAATATTTTATCATCATAGTATATTACTATCATAAGATTGTAACTAGGAGAAATTATGAACCAAATTATAAAAATTGCTTGGGACCTTAATGAAAGCACAGAAAACAGATACCAATTAGTTTATGAGATTGCTGATTTGGCAAAAAGATTGGTAGATGAAAGCGTATCAAGAAAAAATAAAGACGAATTTGGTTTTGATGATTATAATTTTGATTCATCAATGAAAAAAGAAAATCCTGTTGAGCATGCCATTATGGTAAAAGCTTCTGAATCTGATGATGCAGGATTGGTAGGATAGAGATATAACTGTTAAAATTCATATTTTTACTCCACTGAGTAGTGGAGTTTTTTTTATAGAGTTAGTTTTATGAAAGAACTGCTGATTTTATTTCTCTGTATATTTTGCTGGTAATTTCGCTAATGTATTCTGCACTGACAAGCCCGTTAATCACAATGTCAGAAATTTCCAAAGCAGGGCGAATGTATGTTTGCGCCGTTTCATTTACGTTTGCGAATTGCACATCTGCGGCGTGTCCGCTTTTGCCTCTGCTTGCTGCACGTTTGTACCAACGGTCTTTTATTACATCGAAAGGCGTAAAAACATAAACTTTTACGTCCATAATTTCCCTTAATCCTTCGTTAAGTACGTACAAACCTTCATTTAGTAATATTTTAGTAGGTTTTTTTGTTTCACCGTTAGGGTTGCTTGCGCATGTAACAAAGTCATAATCCGGACAAACTATCGACTGACCTGACTTTAGCGCCAATAAATGTTCTTTCATTAAATCCAAATTGATAGCAGCAGGTGTGTCAAAACTAAATCCTGTTGCAAATAAAGCATCGTAACTGCCCAAGTCTTTTAATTCTTGTTCCATGTCATAGTAATAGTTGTCACAAGGCAGAATTGTGTAAACCCCTTCTCTGTCTTTTGGGATAAGTGCATTAACAGTATTTAGTACAAAAGTGGTTTTACCAGAAGCTGATTCACCGGCAATCCCTATAACAAGAGGCCTATTCTTGATTTCTACTGCTTTACGAGCCATTTTAAAGATAAAATCATCTTTTATTTTTAAAAACAAAGGTTGTTTCTGTTGCCTATCTTCAGCCAAAATTTTTTTTAAGCTTTCAACTATTTTAATAGTAGTTTCAAGCCCTTTGTTGTTTGTTTTTGATTCAACTTCAATACTCATAAATCTTTCCCAATTCAAAATACAAAAATATAGTAGCTCAAAATAAATTTTTAATCACTAAAATAAAGTGAAATGTAAAAAAAATTTTACTTCATAAATTGCTACGACTATTTTTTTTTGTATGTTTTTAGTATTGTTATATTGTTAACAAAGTTGGAAAGAAAAATTATGAGTTTGAACACATATTTAGGTATTGATGTAGGATCTGTTACAACAAAATTAGCTCTTGTAGACGAACAAGGCAGACATGTTGACAGTTGTATGTTACGTACTGCGGGTAAACCTGTTGTCGCAGTTCAAAGGGGCTTACAGATATTGAAACAACAAGCAAGGGTTGATTATAATGTTTGTGGTGTCGGTACAACAGGGAGTGGACGTAATTTGGCTGGGGCTTTAGTTGGTGCTGATGTAATTAAAAATGAAATAACAGCTCATGCCGTTGCTGCAAGTACTTACGTAGATGGTGTACAAACAATTTTAGAAATAGGCGGACAAGATAGTAAAATTATTATTTTAAGGGATGGAATTGTTACTGATTTCGCAATGAATACGGTTTGTGCTGCCGGTACAGGCAGTTTTTTAGATCAACAAGCTTCAAGACTGAATGTTCCTATTGAGGAGTTTGGACCTACCGCATTAAAGTCAACATCTCCAGCAAGAATTGCGGGACGTTGCGGTGTTTTTGCGGAAAGTGATTTGATACATAAGCAACAATTAGGTTATCCTGTAGAAGATTTGCTTTATGGGCTTTGTCAGGCTTTGGTTAGAAATTATTTGAGTAACTTGGCTTTGGGAAAAGAGTTGTTACCGGTTGTTTCTTTCCAAGGCGGTGTAGCTACAAATGTGGGCATGGTTAAGGCTTTTGAAGAGGCGCTTGGGTGTGAAGTGGTCGTTCCTGAAAATCATCAAACGATGGGTGCTTTGGGGGCTGCTTTGTTGGGAATGGAAAATCACCAATACACTCAAAAGCCTACATTGTTTAAAGGTTTTGAGGTCGGAGATATGCATTTTAATTCGGTGACTCACCAATGTTCTGATTGCTCAAACAATTGTGAAGTTATAACAATTGTTGAGGGCGAATTGCCAAGACCTTTACCAGACAAGATTAAGGATGTGCAGGGAAATATCATTGCTCGTTGGGGCGGAACATGCGGTAAATGGGATATTTCTTAATAATTAGGTAAAAGTAGAAAATATTTTTATGTAAATAAAAATAGAAGTCAGAATTAGGATAATTCCGCTTATTTTGATTAAAAAGTTTGATACTTTGCTTATTTTGTGCATGTTTTTAAATACAGAGGTAAAAACACCTGCCAAGACTATTATTAAGCCTTGTCCCAGTGCAAACAAAAAGAGCATTAAGCACGCGGTGATTATGTTTGCGCTTAGTGATGCATACCCCATTATGCCTGCTAGAATAGGTGTTGAGCAAGGCGTGGAGGCAAGGGCAAAAAGTATTCCTATTATTATTGGGTATAAGAATAAATCGTGCCCGTTGTTTTGTGGCATTTCTTTTATGAATACCGGCATGTTAATATCCAAGAGACCTAACAGGTTTAGCCCCATGAGCAAGATTATACCGTTTATAAATAGTGAAAAATATGCTGCATATTGATTTAAGAATATTTTTCCGCTTAAAGCACAAAAAAGCCCAATTGTAGTTAAAATTGTAGCCATGCCGAGCACAAAAAAGGTCATTTGAAAAAATGTTTTAATACCGCTTTTGTTGCTGTAACCGGCTATATATCCGATGATTATCGGTAAAATACCTAAGCTGCATGGAGATAACGAGGCTATTATCCCACCCAAAAAAGATATCAAATATATCCACCAAGGAAAATTTGAGCCAGTTATTTCTTGATTAAATAAATTAATTAAATTATCCATTAATCAACTCTTTTAAGTATCTTTCAAGATGTTCTTTTTTTTCAAATCCTTCAACTTTGCGCTCTTTTTGATTTTTTGTATCAATAAAGATTAAAGTCGGTACAACAGTTACTCCATATTTTTCTATTTGTTCTTGAGTATTTTTATTATTTGAAGTCGCATCAATTTCTATAAAATTAATTTTATCTTGATAATTAGGTTTTATTTCTTCAAGTTCATCTGCCAATTTTTTACAATCCATGCACATAGGTGAAGAAAATTTTATTACTGATGGCATTTCAATAGCGTGCGCGCTAAACGATTTTTTAGCCTCCTGATTGTTTTTTAGTCCCCAATAAACAGCCAATGGTAATGTTAATATCACTAATGCAACTATCCAATTTTTCATGTAAAACCTCCTGTATTATTTCAATATCAAGATAGACTTAAAATTTAAAAATTTATATTACTCTGTTGAGTATTTTTCCGGATGATTAAAATTCGTTAATATGTGTTCAATGTAGGCTTGTATTAAAAATATGTTTATTATAAGCTTTTAATTACCTTAAGCAAGGTGTAGTGCATTTAAGAAAAGGAGAAAATGATGCCTAAAATGAAAACTCACCGTGCGGGAGCTAAAAGATATAAGCTTACTGGCACAGGTAAAATTTTAAGAAGACAAGCAGGCACAAAGCACTTATTGCAGCATAAATCACAGGCTCGTAAGAATAGATTGTCTTCTATGGTAGAAGTTTCAGATTCACACAAAAGTCTAGTGTTGAAACAACTTCCATATGCTAAAAAACACAAATAGTTACTAGTTAAGACAATCAAAGGAGATAAAAATGAGAGTCAAACGCGGAAACGTTTTACGTAAACGTCACAAAAAAATCTTAAAATTAGCTAAAGGCTTTAAAGGCGCAAGAAGTAGAATATTTAAAGTTGCTAACTGTGCTGTAATGAAAGCTCTTAAATATTCTTACAGAGACAGACGTAATCTAAAAAGAAATATGCGCCGTCTTTGGATTATTAGAATTAATGCAGCTGTTAGACAATATGGTTTGAGCTATTCAAAATTTATGAATGCTCTTAAAAAATCAGAAATCGAGATTAACAGAAAAATGCTTGCTGAACTTGCAGTAAACGAAAAAGAGGCATTTGAAGTTATTGTAGAAACAGCAAAAGCTCAAATTAAATAGTAAAAGCTTTTAAAGAGAGAAAAAACGCAAGGATAACCTTGCGTTTTTTTATGTTTTATCATTCTTAGGGCGATGAGTGCGAGTAGTAACAGTTTTTGAGTCTTTTCAGTAATCGCAATTGACCGGAAAATCTAAACGGAAATTACCTACATCGTAACATTTTGTTACATACACTAAAGTTTTATCTGTTTTTGCCGATAAATACAAAGTAAGAGCAAACCAACGTCAAGGAGAAAACAAAAGATATAGGGATTAAATATTAAGTATTGTAACAATATATACAAAGTATGAAATTCGTCAATATTTTATGTTTTTAAATAGATGTGGTTAACAAAAGATAAGGTAAAAGAACAATGGGTTTAGCAGCATCACAAGCAAGATTACTTCTATTAACAGCAAGAAAAAGCGATTTGGAATATCGTGCTCAAATGATTTGCCAAAGAAAAGTTATGTTGGCAATGCAAACAGAAGAGTTAGCTTCTAATTATTCTAAAGCGTTGAATAACAGAAAGCTCCATTTTACATATGCAGCAGAATCAAACCCTCAAACAACTAAAACTGAATTATTGACTTATGAGGGCTTAACAGCTGCTCAAAACGCTAAGAAATATAGAATTGTAGATAGCATGGGTAGAGTTGTAATAACTACAGCAGAAGCGGCAAGTGGTAGTTGTCAAAGATTCTTCCCGAAAGAATCTTATCAACAAGGTGAGTCACCGTATTTAGAAACTATTGATGAATCTATGTATACAACCCAATATAGCGAGATGTTGAAGAACCCTGAAGCATTTCAAAACGCGTTACAAGCAGGTACATTCTTTATTGAAGAAATTACTGTAGAACCAGGACCTCCGGTGCAAACAGAAGATGCTGAGGGTAATGTAGCAGAAGTTCAAACATTTGTTGCTTCAACAAGCATAAAAGCAATATCTGCAATGGATGATGTAGCATCAAAACTTTATCAAGATGATGATGCTGCTGCAGCTGCAGAGTATGAATATCAATCATTATTAATTCAAAACCAAGACAAACAACTTGATGTTGAGTTGAAACAGGTTGAAACACAGCAAAAAGCTTGCGAAACAGAAATCGATTCAGTTAAAAAAGTTCTTGATAAAAACATTGAAAAATCATTCAAAACATTTGCATAATAAATAGATATAAAAGAAAAAGCAACCTTTGAAGGTTGCTTTTTCTTTTATTTTTAAAATGTCCTTCATATGATTGATTTTGACATTTACAAAATTTACACCTTTAATTTTCTATAATATAATCATTTTGAATTAGATTATGGGGAAAAAGAATGAATAATTTTAACGGCAAAGTGCCTACTTGCGATTTAGAAAGAGAACTTTTTGTTTCAGTTGAAGCTAAAACTCCTGATTATATTAAAAATAATAGTTTAATCAATCTTTCTGATAGGGGCGAATTAGTATTTAGGCTAAAAAGAGAACATTTAGCTCCATATAGTGAAACAAATCCTGAGGGATTGGATTTGAATGATTGGTTTAAAAACTATGCTAAAGAAGCAGAAGTTTCAACCGCTGGAATTCGAGGACCTCAAAATATTTTGTACCCACATGATACGCGTTTTCCGATAAATTTGGTTGGTGTTATGTTAGCAACACATGCCAAAGCGCTTGCAGCAAAAGAAAATTATTTAGGTGAAAAATTATTAAAATTAGTAGGCAGTGAAGTTAGATATAATTCTGATAAATTTTTAGATGTTATTGCGAGAGTACAAGCGGCACAAGGAATAAAAACACTTACTTCTTATCAACGAAAAACTATGCCGATTTGGTTGGCATCATTTTTGGCATTTAAATTGGATTTGTTAGGCGGTGAATATATTACATCAAGTCACGGTATCAGTGTGAAAAATGCAACAAAAGATTTAAATTCTCAGGGTAGTCAGTACTTGCCTGAAGAGTCTATGCAGTTTGTAAATAAAATAAAAGAAATTTTTGCGATTGTAGAACGCGATGGATATTATGATATTAAGCTATCTGCGGTAGATAATGAGCTTATTGATGAAAATTACATGAAATCCATAAATGATGGTATAGAGCTTTACAAAGAGTATTTGCAAAGTGGTGTTGCAAATGAAGTAAATCTGAATTTGATTAAAAATTTGAAAAATAAACTTGTTATTGAAAACGTTGGTGGTAGTGCTTATAGAACTTTATCAAAATTGTTGAGAGAGTTAGATATAGATGAAAAATTTGATTGGTTTAATATTGAAGAAGACCCATTTTTCCATTCTATTGGTAAATACGACCACGATGCTAACGGGAATAAATGTTTCTATGATTATTCAGTAGATGCTACTGTTTTATCTAAAGATGAAAATGGTGTTCCATATTTTCCTGTTATTAAAAGTTTGAAATATGACGAAAAGCTTAAGGATTATCCGGTAGGAACAGTTGTTTTGATAACAGACCCTGATCATGACAGATTGACAGTTACTCAAGTTGAGAGCGCTTCTGAGTGCGGAAAACTTAATAAGTTAGGCGTTGATACAGTTAAGTTAGGCGATGAAAAAGTTTTGGTTGTTTATACAGCAAACCAAGCATTTTTAATGATTATGGATTTTTGGGCAAAGCAGCTTAAAAAAAACGGAAGTTTTGAAAAAACACCTAAGTTTATAATTAAAACTACAGCATCTGCAAAATCTTGGGATGAGTGGGCAAATAACAACGGTGTAAAAGTAGTTAATGTGCCTGTTGGTTTTAAAGAGATTGCCAATGTAATGAAAAAGGTAGAAAAACAAATTAATGATAAAGTAGAAAATGTTGTAGTTACAGACGTTTTTGGTAATGATATCAATTTAGGAAAAAATCCGAGAGTTATTTTTGCCGGTGAAGAGTCAGGAGGAATGATTATCGGCTCTGAAGATATCATAGTATCAAAATCAGGCAGAAAAGCGATTGCTATGCGTGAAAAGAGCGCTACTGAGGCAATTATTGTAGCCTCTGCGTTAGTTGGTGAATTAGAACAAACCGGTATGACTTTGTCTCAATATTTGTTAAGAGTTTTTGAAGATAATAATATTATTGCTCGTTATGATATAAGAGAAGATATTTCTTATTATAATGAAAGTGAGCCTGATATTCAAAAGCTTAAAGAGTCAAAAGTTGCGGGTGAAGCATTGAGAACGAAAAATGATTTGTTCTATTTAACTTTAGCTGTGATGTATAAAGATGGAAAAATTGAGTTAGATTCAATCAAAGAAATATTAAGTTCTGTTTTTGATACTTTATCATTTGAGAATTTAACAGATGTTAAATTTGTAGGAGATGGGACTTATCTATTGTTCACTGATAAGTTTATAGAGATTCGCCCTTCCGGAACAGATGCAAAAACAAAAGCATATGGCGCAGGTGATACGAAAGATAATATTAAAAAATATGCCCAAATTTTGGGTAATTATTCCGGCGAGTTGAATTCTGTTTATAAAAAATATGTTCCGGAACCAGAATATAATTCCGCAAAGGAAAAATCAATGAAAGATTATTTAGAGTTTACGGATAAAGACGCAAATAATGAAAAATTTATTATACCTAATTATGAAATTACTTTAGGGATTAAGTAGGTTAAGAAATATTTATTATTTGTATAATTTGGACAAAATGATATCATAACTAAATATGGAGAAATAAAGGCATGCACCATTGGGTTGTACAATTTAATAATATAAGCGTTAATATGGACACATTAGTCACAATGTGGGCATGTATGTTGTTCTTGGTTGTACTTGCGTTTTTTATGACACGCAATTTATCATTGGTGCCTAATAGAATGCAATTAATCGGGGAAAAAATTCTTGAGTTTTTCTGGGGATTGACTGATTCAATGGTTGGAGAAAAAGGCAGAAAACATGTGCCTTTAGCCGCGTCATTGTTCATATTTATTTTGATAGCAAATTTAAGCGGACAGTTACCTTTAAGATTATTTCATTTAAAAGAAGGAGAGTTTGCATCTCCAACGAATGATATAAATTTGACCGCAGCAATGGCGGTAATTGTATTAGTATATTATCTAATTGCAGGAATTAAGGCTAAAGGTGTTAAATTTATTTATCATGGTTTTGATTTTAATGGTATAATTTTGACACTTGTGGATTTACTTGAAATGTTTACAAGACCTTTGAGTTTGGCAATCCGACTTTTTGCGAATATTTTAGCAGGAGAAATTTTGGTTACTATGGTTTTGGGAGCATGTGCATTAATTGCTCCGATACCGGTTATGTTATTTGAAGTATTGGTTGCATTCATACAGGCGTTTGTCTTTATGATGTTAACTTTAGCTTATATTTCATCATCAATAAATGAATCACATTAAAATAAAAAAGGAGAAAATTTTATGACAATTTCAACAGCGGCAGCAGGCTTAACAAATTTAGGTGCAGGTATTGCAATCGGTTTTGGTGCAGTAGGTGCAGGTTTAGGTATTGGTATAGCTACAAAAGGTTTGATGGAAGCTATATCTCGTCAACCTGAAATTGCGGGTAAAGCGGTTGGTTTCTTTATGTTGGGTGCTGCTCTTGCAGAAGCTTGTGCTTTGTATGCATTCGTTGTAGCGTTTATGCTTCTAGGTAAATAGGTGAAAAATGGAATTTAATGCAACTTTTTTAGTTTCAGCAGTAAGTTTTATCATTTTTACGTTGGTAATGAATAAATTACTTTATCAGCCTCTTAGTGAGATTATAGCTAGGCGTAAATCATACTTAGAGTCTAATTCGTTGTATGTAAGGGAAAATCTTGATAAAATAGATTTTATCCGTAATGATAAAGAAAAAAAATTGTCAGAAGCTCGTACAGAGGTTAAAAATCTTATTGCGAATGAAGTAGATGCTTCAAAAAATAAAAAAATGCAGTTTGAGGTAGATAAAAAGTTAGAGCTTGCACAAAAAATTTCTAATGAAAAGGATGAATTAGCTCAAGAAAAAGAGAAAGCCTCTCAAGAGCTTAATAATTCATCAAATGACTTATCTGAAATAGTTATTTCTAAGTTAATTGGAGGTGATTTTTAATGCCAACAGTTGAGTTGTCTATTAATGGACTATTACACGGTAATGTCTTTAACTTTTTAATTTTATTTGCACTATTTGTATATTTATTTATTAAGTTTAAAGTTGTAAATGTATTGAATAATGCTAAAAATAAAGTTATTGAGTTGATTGAAAAATCTGAAGAAGAAAAATTAAATTCGGAAAAATCATTACAAGAAATTAAAAAGGATGTTGAGAATTTACCGTTAGAAATAGAAAAAATTAATAATGATGCTCAAAAAACAATAGAAGCTTTCAGAAAAGCATCAGATGCAGATATCGAGGAATTGTCACAACGATTGGAAAATGGAGCTCAAAAAAATATTGAAAATGAAATTCAAAAAGTTAATAATTCCTTGCAGCAAGAGTTGGCTTTAAAGGTTGTAACTTTGGCTAACGAAAAAACTTTGGCTAAACTTAATGAAAATTCTGAGTTTCATAGAAAGTTTATTGTTGAGGCTATAGATAAAATTGAGGAAATTGAAATATAATGTCAACAGTTAATCCTAAACAATTGAAAATTGCTAAACGTTATGCTTCTGCATTGGCAAAGCTGGACTCTCGAGATGAGGTATATTATGATTTGCAAAAAGTTGAGCAAGTTTTTAAAGAATCAGCAGAATTAAGAGAATTTTTAGAAAATCCTGTTATCACTGTTTTTGATAAAAAAGATGTGATGAGTAAAGTTTTTTCTGATTTAAAGGATAACACATTTAATTTTTTATCAATATTAATAGACAAAAATAGAATAGTTTATTTTGATGCGATATTAGAACAGTTATGTAATGAGATAGATGAATTAAATAATGTTACTCGTGTGGAAATTGTTTCAGCTGTTGAATTGACAGAGGAAGAGAAGTTTAATTTAAAAGATAAGCTGCAGCGCAAATTAAGTTGTAATGTTTCTTCTAAGTATATAATTGATGAATCAATTTATGCAGGATTAATAATAAAAATTGGCGATAAAGTTATTGATAATAGCTTGAAATCCCGTTTTGAAAATTTAAAAAGACAATTAATGTAATAAGGATAAAATTATGAGCGCAATCAGACCTGATGAAATCAGTTCATTAATCAAAAGTAAAATCGAAAATTATCAATCAGCCGTTGAAGTATCTAATCAAGGACAAGTTCTTGAGGTAGGCGATGGTATTGCCAGAATTTATGGATTAACTTCAGCAATGTCCAGTGAGTTAGTAGAATTCGATGACGGGCATGGAACTTTAGGTATTATTCAAAACTTGGAAGAAGACAACGTTGGTGTTGTAATATTGGGTGATTATAAGCAAATTAAAGAGGGAATGTCGGTTAAAACTACCGGAAGAATTGCTTCTGTTCCAGTAGGAGATGCTCTTATTGGACGTATTGTTGATCCCAACGGAAAACCTATTGATGGGAAAGGTGAAATTCATACAGAAAAAACAAGACCAATCGAAAGAGTTGCACCGGGTATTATTACCAGAAAATCTGTACACCAACCTTTGCAAACAGGATTAACGACAATAGATGCGCTTACTCCTATTGGTCGTGGACAAAGAGAATTGATTATTGGTGACAGACAAACAGGAAAGACTGCGATTGCAATAGATACTATACTCAACCAAAAAGGTAAAGATGTAATTTGTATTTATGTAGCAATAGGTCAAAAAACATCTACAGTCGCTCAATTGGCAAAAGTCTTGGAAGATAGAGGTGCGATGGATTATACAATTATCGTATCGGCGACCGCTAATGATTCTGCACCACTTCAGTATATTGCACCTTTCGCAGGTTGTGCTATTGGTGAAGAGTTTATGGAACAAGGCAAACATGTTCTTATTATTTATGATGATTTGACAAAACATGCTCAGGCTTATCGTGCAATGAGCTTGTTATTGAGAAGACCACCAGGACGTGAAGCATATCCAGGTGATGTATTCTATTTACACTCAAGATTGTTAGAGAGGGCATGTAAATTAACAGATGAATTGGGTGGTGGTAGTATAACAGCGTTGCCTATTATTGAAACTCAGGCTGGTGACGTATCAGCTTATATTCCAACAAACGTTATTTCTATTACAGACGGGCAGATTTTCTTGGAAACAAATTTGTTTAACTCTGGTGTCAGACCAGCGATGAATGCTGGTATATCCGTATCTCGTGTAGGTGGTTCTGCTCAAACGAAAGGTATTAAACAAGTTGCAGGGAAATTAAGACTTGATTTAGCTCAATATAGAGAATTAGAAGCATTTGCACAGTTTGCATCTGATTTGGATAAGTCAACTCGTGACCAGTTATTGAGAGGTGAAAAACTTACAGAAGTTCTTAAACAGCCTCAATACCAACCTTTATCTGTAGCTGAACAAGTTTCTATTTTGTACGCTGCTGATTGTGGATTGATTGATGATGTTGATAATAAAGCAATTCCAGCATTGAAATCAGGTTGGTTTGATTATTTTGCTGTTAATATGCAAGAATTAGTTACACGCTTAAATAATGGCGAAGCTCTAAGCGAAGAGGATAAGGTTCAACTTAGAGAAAAATTTGTGGAATTTAAATCAACAATGTAGGTAAAAATGCCAAATTTAAAAGACATAAAAGACAGAATAAATAGTATTTCAAGTACTCAAAAAATCACAAAAGCTATGAAGATGGTAGCTGCTGCAAAGGTTAAAAAATCAGAAAACGCAGTAAAAGCATCTCGTCCATTTACGAGAGAAATGGCTAATATGTTTATTCGACTTTTAGATAGTGTGGAAAATGATTATTCCGTATCTGGTCTAAAAGTAGAAAAAGGAATTGATAATTATCCTGAATTGTTAAAAAAGCGAATTAGAAAAAATGTAGGTATATTAGTTATAACTTCTAATAAGGGACTTGCTGGTGCGTATAATGCCAATGTTGTAAGATATGTTTTGAAGCTTGTAGAAGAGTATAATTCGCAAGGTGTTGGGACAAAACTTTTTGTCATAGGGCAAAGAGGGTATAATTCTTTAAAGCACCAAGTGGATCGTTATGGCTTTGAAATAAAGAAATTTTATCAAAATTTTCCTACTAATATTACAGGACCTTCCGCAACAGTAGTAGCTGAAGATATGGCTCAAGCTTTTGTAGATAACGAAATTGACGAGATAGAAATTGTTACTACGCGTTTCAAAAATATGATGAGTTACAAAGTTGAACAGTGGCAGATTTTGCCTGTTATACTAGATAAAGATATTGATAAGACTGATCATAAATTAGATCCGCTTATGACATTTGATACTGATGCAAACAGTATTTTGCAAAAGCTTATGCCTTACTATATTTCAAACATAATTTATCAGGCTTTGTTAGAGGCTACGGCTAGTGAATTAGCATCAAGAATGACCGCAATGTCATCAGCAACACAAAGCGCTCAAGATATGATTAGAATGCTTACTGTTGATTACAACAAAGCAAGGCAAGCTGCTATTACGAATGAAATATCTGAGGTTGTTTCAGGAGCGGATGCATTAAAGAACTAGTCTTCATTTTTGTAAGCGGAGGAAATTATTTCAGGTTTTTGATTATAGCTTTCTACAAAATGAAGGTAGCGTTCCATTCTAATTTTGAACCAATCGAGCATTGTAATTGATCCGTAAACTTCAATTACTCGTGTACGGATTAGGTGTTTGAATGTTTTGCTGTAAGACTCTTCTATATAAGTTTTGCACTTACAGTTTAATTCTTCGATTAGATCATATAATGTTTTTAACCAAGCTGCTTCAACATCAGCCTCATTTACACGATATTCTAGAATCATACTTTCATTAACCTTGAAAATCTGCTACTATATATTTATCGACATTTATTAGAAAAACTTTAATAAAAGAGGGATTATTTATTAATAATTATAACATATTTTTTTAACTTTTAAATTCAATAGTTTGTGGAGTATTGATGAAAATAAAAATAACTAAATATTCAGATGTTTTATGTGAAAATGCGTTATGGGCTAAAGATTTTTTTTCAAGAATGATAGGTCTTTTAGGAAGAAAATCATTTGGGGAAATCGATGGATTATTGATTTCTCCATGTTCTCAGATACATTCTATAGGAATGAAATTCAACTTTGATGCTGTTTATTTGGATAATACATATCGTATTATTGAGCTTTATCAGAATGTTGGTAAAAATCGAATTATGCCTTATAATGTAGCTGTGAAAAATATTTTAGAATTACCAATAGGGACAATATCTGAGAAAAAATTAGGTGTTGGCGATGTGCTCAAGATTATTAATAAATGAAAAAATAAAAGAACAATTAGCTTTTTTACCGACAAGTAGTGGGTGTTATCTATACTATGATGAGAATGATGAAATAATCTATGTAGGCAAGGCAAAAAATATTAAACGCAGAGTTTCTAGTTATTTTAATAAACATCATGATTCAGCTAAATTAAATGTTTTGGTCCCTAAAATAGAGAAGATAGAATACATAGTTACCCATACAGAAATTGAAGCATTAATATTAGAATCTACCTTGATTAAAAAACATAAGCCTAGATACAATATTTTGTTAAAAGATGATAAAAAATTTCCATATTTTGTAATTACTGATGAAGATTACCCAAGAATAATTATAGCAAGAAAAAGTAATATAAATAAGGAAAAAGGTAGGTATTTTGGACCATATACTGATTCAAGAGCAATGTACACAACGCTTGAATTAATGAAAAAAATTTTCCCATTGAAACAATGTAAAACACCGAAATTTAAAGATAGACCTTGTATGTATTACCAAATTGGTAGGTGTATGGCTCCTTGTCAGCAAAAGATAAGTAGCGATGAATATAAAAAATTAATCAAATCAGTTGAATTATTTTTGTCAGGAAAACAGCAAGAATTAGCAGTAAAATTGTTAGATGAGATGAATAAATATTCACAAAAACAAGAATATGAAAAAGCTGCACGCTTTAGGGATAGCTACATGGATGTTACGAAAACATTAGAAAGACAAAAGGTCGTTTTTGAAAATACTAATATTAATAATGATATCGTAGCAATTTCTTCAAAAAATGGACTTTTCGCTCTTGTTGTTTTGCAAATTCGTTCAGGACGGTTAATTAATCGAAAAGATTTTTCATATACTGCGAGTGTTTTGGATACAGAAGAAGAAATTATGAATTTCTTTTTGAAGGATTATTATCAGAGAGCTACAGAAAATGAGATTCCTAAAAAAATATTATTACCAAAAGTCTTTAAAACAGAAAATATTGACGTTTACTCAGAATTTTTGAATAGAAAATTTTCAAAAAAAGTGGCTATTTCAATAATTAAGTCTAAAAAAGATATGCAATTATTAGATTTAGCTAATAAAAATGCTGATTTGTTATTGGATAAACTAATAAGAGAACAAAAAGCTGATGTCGCAGCGAATTACAACGAGATAGGTGCATATTTAAAAGAGAAATTAAAATTAAAACACTTTCCTCACAATGTTGAATGTTTTGATATTTCTCATATACAAGGGACAAATACAGTAGCCTCTATGGTTGTTTTTGAAAATGGAATGCCTATAAAATCAAAATATAGAAAATTTAAAATTCGTTCAGTGGAAGGAAAACCTGATGATTTTAAATCAATGGCGGAAGTTATAACAAGACGATATAAAAGGTTAAAAGATGAAAATTTAGAGTTTCCCGATTTGATTATTATTGACGGAGGGAAAGGGCAGCTTTCTTCTGCTGTAAATATTTTAGAGGAATTAGAAATATATGGTCAAGATATAGTTTCTTTGGCCAAGCGTTTAGAGGAGGTTTTTTTGCCTCATAAATCTCGTTCAATTCTTCTTCCTGAAACAACATTAGCTTTACATTTCTTCCAGCAGATTAGGGATGAGGCTCATCGTTTTGCTATTACTTTTCATCGTTCTTTGAGAGCAAAGTCTGCTGTTAAATCTGAGTTGGATAATATTAAGTATCTTAAAACTGAGGTTAAAGCTTTATTGTTACAAAAATTTAAGTCGGTTCAAACTATTTCTACTCGTTCTTTCCAAGAACTTGAGGCTGTTGTAGGCAGTCGTAGTGCCGAAAAAGTTTATAATTTTTTTCATAATTAACAATAAAAAGGCAATTTTTAATTATAAAATAACTTTATATAATTGTAGGTAAGGTTATAATTTTTTATTTATATAATTCCTCGTAATATTTATAAGTGTAAAATTGTGTGGTAGGCTGATAAGTTCAGCCTTTTTTCTTATTTCAATTTGTGTTATAATCAATCTATTAAGACTTATTATTTAATTGAGGAGAATAAGATGGCTAAAGAATGTAGTTTTGATGTGGTATCTGAATTTGATAAACAAGAGCTTGTTAATGCTGTAGATCAAACAAAAAGAGATATTTCTCAACGTTTTGATTTGAAAAATACAAATTCAGATATAGAGTTGGAGTCAGATAAAGCTATTACAATCACAACATCAGATGATATGAAGCTTAGAAATATTTTAGATATTTTGCAGTCAAAGTTGGTTAAAAGAGGTTTAAGTATAAAAATTCTTGATCCTCAACCACAAGAAAATGCATTGGGTGGCAATGTAAGACAGGTTTATAAGCTTAAAAAAGGTTTGACTCAAGAATTGGCAAAAAAAATAACAGCTGATATTAAAAATTCAAAAATTAAAGTTCAGGCTTCTATTCAAGGTGAACAGGTAAGAGTATCAGGTAAGGATAAAGATGATTTGCAAGCTGTTATAAAAATGCTTCGTGAAAATGAAGATAAATATGATGTACCTCTTCAATTTACGAATTACAGATAGGAGCGAAAAAATGATTAGAGTATTAGTTGTTGGCGCTTGTGGAAAAATGGGACGTGAAGTTGTAAAAGCCGTAACTTCACAAGAAAACATGTCTTTGGTTGGTGCTGTTGATTTGGTAAATGAAGGACTCGATATAGGTTCTGTAGTTTTAAATAAAGAATTAGGTGTTAAGATTTCATCAAATCTCGAAAAAGCTATTGCAGAGTCAAATCCAGATGTAGCTATAGATTTTACACAGCCTTCTGTTATATTTAACAACGCAAAAGTGCTTATAAATAAAGGAGTTAAGCCTGTAATTGGTACAACAGGTTTGAGCGATGAGCAAGTTGCTGAGTTAAAAGTTTTGTGTGAACAAAAACAAGTTTCAACATTGATAGCTCCTAATTTTACAATTGGAGCTGTGTTGATGATGATGTTTGCAAAAAAAGCTGCTCAATATTTTGACAATGCTGAAATTATAGAATTACATCATAATAAGAAAAAAGATGCACCTTCTGGAACTGCTGTAAAAACGGCACAATTGATGGCAGAAGTTAAAGATAATTTCACTAAAAATAATTGTGCAGAAACAGAATTAATAAAAGGTTCAAGAGGTGGATGCTCATATTCGGATATTCATATACATTCTGTAAGAATGCCTGGATACATAGCATCTCAGGAAGTTATATTTGGAGCTTCTGGGCAAATTATGACTATTAGACACGATTCAATGGACAGAGAGTGTTATATGTCTGGGGTAATGCTTGCTACAAATTATGTTTTCAGTAATCAAGGATTTGTATATGGACTTGATAATATACTTTAATTTTTGCCATAAATATGGTTTTAGAGTATAATAAAGTGGCTGGAAGAGGAATTGAATATGTTAAATGAATTAAAATATAAAAGGATTTTATTAAAAGTAAGTGGTGAAGCTTTAATGGGCGAGCAAGAGTTTGGTATCGATCAAGCACCTGTTCAGATGATTGCCAATGAAATTAAAGCTGCTCAAGAAACTGGGGCCCAAGTTGCTGTTGTTGTTGGTGGTGGAAATATCTTTAGAGGAATGAAAAATTCGGCTAAGTTAGGTATGGACCAAGCAAGTGGCGATTATGTCGGAATGCTTGCAACAGTTATGAATGCTATTGCATTGCAAAGTGCTCTAAGACAAATTGGTGTTGATTGTAGAGTCCAAACCGCAATTGATATAAATAAAGTTGCTGAGCCTTATTTAAGATTTAGAGCTATTCGTCACTTAGAAAAAGGCAGAGTTGTTATTTTTGCTGCAGGAACAGGTTGTCCTTTCTTTACAACGGATACAGCCGCTTCATTAAGAGCATCAGAGATTGGCGCTGAAGTTATGCTTATGGCGAAAAATGGTGTTGATGGAGTTTATTCAGACGATCCTAAAATAAATCCAGCAGCGAAAAAATATTCTAATATTACATATGATGATATTATTGTAAAAGGACTTAAAGTTATGGATACTTCAGCTTGTGCATTATGCAAGCAGAATAACATACCGATTGTAGTTTTTGATTTTGCTGAAAAAGGCGGAATTATAAAAGTTTTAAAAGGTGAAAATATAGGAACATACGTAGGAGGATAAAATGTCATTAGACGAATTATTTTTAGAAGGTGAAGAAAAAATGGAAAAAGCTGTAAACCAGCTTAAAAAATCGTTTGCATCTATTCGTTCAGGTCGTGCAAATCCGTTGGTTTTGGATAAAGTTGTAGTTGATTATTATGGAGCACCTACTCCATTACGTCAAATGTCACAAGTTTCTGTTCAAGATGGAACAACTCTTGTTATTTCGCCGTTTGATAAATCAATTATGAAAGATATAGAAAAAGCACTTATTAAAGCTGAATTAGGTGTTACACCTAACTCAGATGGTACTGTTATAAGAATGATTTTCCCACCATTGACTGAAGAACGTAGAAGAGAAAGTGTAAAAGAAGTTAAGAAATTGGGAGAAGATGCAAAAGTTGCTATAAGAAATATTCGTCGAGATATGACTGATGCTTTGAAAAAATTAGAAAAAGCTGAAAATCTTCCAGAAGATGCAGTAAAAGATAATCAAGACGAAATTCAAAAACTTACTGACACTTATACAAAAAATATTGATTCAGTTGTAGCTGATAAAGAAAAAGAGGTTTTAACAGTATAATGTCTGTAATAGATACTTTAAAAAAGAATAAGTTGAGGATTATAACAGGTGTCATTATTGGATTTATATCACTATTTTGTGTTATAGCAGGTGGTTTTCCTTTAATGATACTTGCTTATATATTCTCGTTCTTCTGCGCTAAAGAATGGGTGCAAATACTTAACAATAAAGGCTTTTATCCTTTTCTTTCAGTTATATTGAGTGTAAACCTGCTATTTGTTTTAGTTACAACATTTAATAGGCTTGATTTAATGGCACCAGCAATAGCTTTTGGTATTATTGCTGCGTTTTGCTCGGTATTGTTTAGAGGGCGTCAACCTTATATTGCGAATGCTGCGACTACAATAGCAGGTTTTATTTATTGTGGTTGGTTGCCTTGTCACATAATAATGATGCGTCGTTTGGGGACTGAAAGTTTAGGGCTTTTGAGTATTTCAGATAATTTAGGCTTAGGGTTTTTAGTTTTGATGTTTTTTGCTATTTTGGCAACTGATATTGGCGCTTATTATTCAGGCTCAAAATTTGGTAAAAGACCTTTGTGCCCTGTTGTTAGTCCTAAAAAAACAGTAGAAGGCGCAATTGGTGGCGGCGTTTTTGCTCTTATTATTTCTTTAATTATTGGACATTTTATTAATTTAGAATGGTATTATTCTTTAGTTGCTGGTTTATTGGTAACAGTATTTGCTCAATTAGGGGATTTGTGTGAATCATTAATCAAAAGAGATGCTGGTGTAAAAGATTCTGGTAATTCTTTACCAGGGCATGGTGGTTTTTTAGATAGGGTTGATAGCTTTATGTTTTCAGCGCCTGTTGCTTATTACTTTTTTAAGTATTTCGTTGTTTCTCATGCCTTGTGGTACGATTTATTAAACTTAATTAAGATGGGGTTAAGAGTTGTCGGCTTGGGAAATTAATGTAAGTGAATTTGTAAAAACAATTGATTTTTCATTGAAGTGCGCTAAAAAAAATGTGCATGAGCTTGATTCAAGGTTGTTTGCAATTGCACTTACTCATTCATCATATGCCGTAGATAATAATTTGGGTTATTTGAATAGTAACGAAAGATTGGAGTTTTATGGTGATTCTGTTTTAAAGCTTTCATGTAGTCAGTTTTTGTATGATCTTTATCCAGATGCAGATGAGGGGGTATTAAGTAGTTACAGAGCAGTTTTGGTAAGCGATTTGTTTTTAGCAAAGTACGTTAAAGAAATAAATTTAGATAAATTTATTTTTGTATCGGATAGACCGGATTTAAAAACGGATAAAGCATATTCTACAATATGTGCATGTGCTTTTGAATCAGTTTTGGGGGCTTTTTATATAGAAGTTGGAATAGAACCTGTATATGAATTTTTAAAAAAAATTTTTGAACGATATTTGCCATATGTTAAAGAAAATATTTTAAGGTTGAATGCGAAGGCGACATTACAAGAATATACGCAGGGGCAAAATAAGATGTTACCGGTGTACTCTTTGGTTAGTGAATTAGGAAAAGAGCACAATAAAGTTTTTTTAGTTGAAGTTTCATATCAAAATAAAGTGGTTGGACAGGGAAGGGGCAAAAGCAAAAAAGAAGCAGAGCAAGCTGCGGCTTATGATGCTTGTATAAAGTTAGGAGTTATAAATGAATAATATAATTATATCGCCATCGATATTGGCTGCAGATTTTGCAAATTTACAAAAAGAGATAGAAAAAGTTGAAAAAGCTGGTGCAGATTGGATTCATATTGATGTTATGGATGGACATTTTGTTCCTAATATAACGGTAGGCGTTCCTGTAGTTAAATCGCTAAAAAAAATCACTAAAATGCCATTAGATATTCATTTAATGATAGAAAATCCATTTGAATATCTACCTGTGTTTATTGATGCAGGGGCTGATATAGTGACAGTGCATTATGAGGCGTGTTCTGAAATTGTAGATGAAATTATTGAATATGCTAGAATTCGTAATGTAAAAATTGGTTTATCTATAAAGCCTAAAACACCTGCTCAAGTTATTGAAAAATATTTAGATAAGCTCGATATGGTTTTGGTGATGACCGTTGAGCCCGGTTTTAGCGGACAGGCTTTTATAGAAGAAGCTGCATACAAAATTGAGTATATAAAAAACAAGGCGCCAGAGTCTCTTATTATACAAGTTGACGGTGGAATAAATGATAAAACTGCGCAAATCTGCAAATTGCTTGGAGCAAACGCTTTGGTTGCTGGAAATTATATATACAAATCTGCAAATGTGTCGCAGACTATTGCTTCATTAAGAGCGTAAGTGGTTAATAGCTTCTGATATTTTGACTGTTTGTTGTTTAGAAGTTTCTAAATTTTTAATACTAATTGTATTATTATTTATTTCATCTTCGCCCAAAATTAGAGCATATTTTGCAACTTTTGCCGCTTTTTCAAATTGTTTTTTAAATTTTCTTGAGGCATAATCAAAATCGCAAGAAATATTATCTTGGCGTAATTGTTCGCAAAGCTTTAATGCTTTATTTGGGTATTCTGAAATAATGAAAGCATCTAGTTTTTTATCTTGAGATTTTTCAATTAAAGAATAAAGGCGTTCCATTCCCATTGCCCATCCGATTGCTGGGGTTTCAGGGCCACCTAGCATAGAAACAAGCCCATCGTAGCGCCCACCGCCACAAACAGCATTTTGTGAACCTAAATTGTTAGATTTTATTTCAAATACTGTTCTGTTGTAGTAATCTAAACCTCTTACCAGTTGTTTATTGACGTTATATTTTACATTTAAAGCATTCAAATATTCTTTTAGCTTTGTAAAATGTTCAGCGCATTCTTCGCAAATAAAGTCAGAATTAATGAGGCTTTGAATTTCATTGTTTGTGAGTAATTCATTACATGAAGGATTTTTGCAATCTAAAATACGAAGAGGGTTTTTTTCATAACGAAGTTTACAGTCATCGCAATATTCATCAAGATTTGGTTTAATTAATTCTTTTAATTTGTTTTTAAAGTTTTCTCTGCATTTGGGGCACCCAAGGGAATTTATTTCAACATTTAAATCATTTAGTCCTAATGCTTTTAAATATTTTACTGCGGTGTTGATGCATTCAGCATCAGCAATTGGTTCACTAGCACCAAACATTTCAACACCGAGCTGGTGAAATTGACGTTGACGGCCTGCTTGCGGTCTTTCATATCTAAACATTGCGCCTTTGTACCATAATTTTACGGGTGGTGTTAATCTGTGTAGTCCATTTTCAATATAAGCTCTTACAACGCCTGCTGTATTTTCTGGACGTAGTGTTATTGAGCGGTCAGCTTTTTCAAAAGTGTACATTTCTTTATTTACAATATCAGTTGAATCACCTACTCCTCTAGCAAATAGCTCAGTGGCCTCAAATATTGGTGTTCTAATTTCTTGAAAATTAGCATTGTTAAATATTTCAAGTGCTTTTTGTTCCATCATTTGCCAAGTTTTTGAATCTTGAGGAAGTATATCTTTTGTACCCTTTTGTGCTTGTATCATTGTTTTTTCCTTTATATTATACGTTTTGCATTAAGTATGCCTCTATAAAACCGTCAAGTGAGCCATTCATTACGGCATCAATGTTTCCCACTTCGTAACCGGTTCTATGATCTTTAACCATTTTGTATGGGTGGAATACGTATGAACGAATCTGTGAACCAAAGTTTATGTCAAAATTTTCGCCTTTTAATTCTGCTAACTTTTTTTCGTGTTCAGCTTGTTTTATTGCTAATAATTTTGATGCAAGAATTTGCATTGCAGTTTCTTTGTTCTGGAGTTGTGAACGCTGTTGTTGGCATCTTACAACAATTCCTGTTGGTTTATGTAGTATGCGTACCGCCGTTTCAACCTTATTAACATTTTGCCCGCCAGCTCCTCCGGAGCGCATTGTATCTATTTCCAAATCCTCTTGTGGAATATCTATTTTTTTTGAAAAATCTTCTATAACTGGAGATACTTCAAGTGAAGCAAAGCTTGTTTGTCTTTTGCCATTAGCGTTAAAAGGTGAAATTCGTACAAGTCTGTGAACACCTCTTTCAGCTTTAGCATATCCAAATGCATATTTTCCTGAAATTTTTATTGTAGCTGATTTTATTCCAGCTTCTTCTCCATCTGATTTTTCAAGAAGTTCTACTTTCATCTTTTTGTCTTCTGCCCAACGAATATACATTCTGAGTAGCATATTTGCCCAATCTTGGGCATCCGTTCCACCTGCGCCTGCATTAACTGTCAAAATAGCATCATTCTTATCGTATTCACCACCAAGTTTTTTTTGTATTTCTAATTTTTCCAGTTCATTTTCAAGCGTACTCAATGTTGTTGCTGCTTCATTTTTATATTCAATAGTGTCTTCAATAGCAATGATTTCGATAAGATCTTGGACATCCTCGCAAAGAGCTTCCCAGTGTTCAATCATTTGAATGGATTCTTTTATCGAGTTTAGTTCTTGGGATGTTTTTGCAGCAAGCTCTGGATTAGACCAAATTTCTTCTTTTTGAAGTGTTTCGTCTAGGCTTTTTACCTGCATCTTAAGATTGGTATAGTCAAAGACACTCCTTAGCAGCTTTTATACGTGCATATATAGCATTAAGTCTTTGTCTAAGTTCAATTAGCACTTTTTCTTATCTCCTGCAAATTCGCTGTCTAATCTTAAAAACACTGGTGAAATTGCTTCTTTTTCAATAATTTTGCCTAATTTCATTTCACCCCATGATAAATCATCTATTTTATAATCAATAGCTTTGCCTTCAAGGCTAAGTTGAGTCCATATTTTTTGAGAAATGTTAGGACAATAAGGCGCAAGAAGAACTGCAATAAATCGCATAGTTTCAAGAACATTGTACATAACCTTTGCACAATCTTCCATTTTTCCTTCTTTGGCAAGTGCCCAAGGCGCTGTGTCATTAACATATTTATTTGTTGTGTCTGCTAATGAAACAATAGCTTGCGCAGCCTCTGCTATTTCAAATTTGTCAAATTTTTCTTTTACTTCACAAACAGTGTTTTCTGCAGCCTCTTTTAAATCATTTGATATGAATGATTTTTCAATTATGCCATCAAAGTATTTTACAAGCATATTTAGTGTTCTATTAAGCAAGTTTCCAATATTGTTAGCAATATGTGCATTAACTTTTTCTTTAAAGTCATTGTCTGAATAATTGCCGTCTTTTCCTATTGGAGCAGCTGTTACCATAAAATATCTGAAAGCATCTGGATGTTCTAAGTTAAATTCATCCATAACGGATTTAGATGAAATTACGTTACCCAATGATTTAGACATTTTTGTTTCATCAATTGTAATCCATCCGTGCGCAAGCAGATTTTTAGGTAATTCAATGCCTAGTGCCATAAGAATAGCTATCCAGTATATAGAATGGAATTTTAAAATATCTTTTCCAATCACTTGTACATCAGCAGGCCAATATTTTTTGAATTCTTCAGATGGAGTTTCTGTGTCATATCCTAGCGCTGTTATGTAGTTTGAAAGCGCATCAATCCACACATAAATAACTTGAGTATTATCTCCTGGAACAGGGATGCCCCAAGATACAGAATCAATAGAACGAGAAACAGAGATATCTTCTATGTTTTCTAATTGGTTTAAAACTTCTGCACGTCTAAAATCAGGGCGTATAAATTTTGTCTTATCATTTTTGATAATTTCGATGATTCTATCTTTATATTTTGTGAGCTTGAAGAAATAGTTTTCTTCTGTGATTTCTTCCGGTTTTTTCTTGTGGTCAGGGCAGCATCCGTTTTCATCCAAGTCACGAGGATTTAAGAAACATTCACAACCTGAACAATATAATCCTGTATAAGAATGTTTGTAAATATCACCATTGTCTAACAATTTTTTAAATATTTTTTGAACAATAGTTTTATGGTTTGGATTTGTCGTTCTTATTAGTTGATTATAATCAATTTCCAATTCTTTCCAATTTTGCACGAATTTGCCAGCATTTTCATCGCACATAGCTTGTGGCGAAATTCCTTTTTCAGCTGCTGTTTTTTGTATTTTAACACCATGCTCATCTGTACCAGTTAAAAAATAAACGTCATTATTTCTTTGTTTGCGGTGACGAGCTATAACGTCTGTTAGTATTTTTTCATATGCGTGCCCTATATGAGGTGCGCCGTTTACATAATCGATTGCTGTTGTTAAATAAAATTTTTCCATTGTTATTCCTTAAACTAATACATATAAAAAATTATAACAAAAAAATAACAATATTAAACTATTTGCCATGATTAAATCCTTGCTTTACAATACAGACATAGGAGGGGAATATCTTGTATAAATTTGATTTTGAATTAGATGACTTTCAACAAGAGGCTGTTTTTCATATAAATAGTGGGAAAAGTGTAGTGGTTTGTGCTCCGACTGGTGCTGGAAAAACCTGTATTGCTGAGCATGCTATTCATAAGGCGTTAGAAAATAATCAAAGGATTTTTTATACAACCCCGCTTAAAGCTTTGTCAAACCAAAAGTTTGGTGACTTTTCACGTAGATATGGAGAAGATAAAGTCGGACTATTGACAGGCGATACTTCCATCAATAGAGATGGACAAATAGTTGTCATGACAACAGAAGTTTTCAGAAATATGTTGTATGGGACAAACTTTGGTTCAATTACTGATAATTTGCGCGATGTAAAATATGTTGTGCTTGATGAAGTTCATTACATGAATGATGAGCAGAGGGGAACTGTTTGGGAAGAGAGTATTATTTATTGCCCTACAGATATCCAAATTATCGCATTAAGTGCTACTGTTGCCAATTCACAAGCTTTGACTGATTGGATTAATACTGTACACGCAAAAACAGAATTAGTATATACAGATTTTAGGCCTGTTCCGTTGAGATATTTTTATTTCGATTCGTCTCAGCCGAATGATGTTTTGCCATTGCTAACACCAAGTGGGCAATTAAATAGAAAAATTAGGCCTGAAAAAAGGCAGTACGGAAAGAACAGACGAAAACAACCGCAGCGTTCTGTAGTTAAAGATGTTGTAAATGCACTTTACAGTAGGGGCATGTTACCTGCAATTTATTTTACCTTTTCTCGTAAAAAATGTGATGAACAAATGGATAAATGCAGTGAACTTTATCTTGTAACGAGAAAAGAGCGTGAAAAAATAGAAGAAATTATCAATGAATATTTAATTGATAATCCATATTTGGCAAATAATAAACATATAGAGTATTTAAAATGTGGAGTTGCTTCTCACCACGCAGGACTTTTGCCAGGTTGGAAGGTTTTGGTTGAAAAATTATTTCAAAAAGGACTGATAAAGGTAGTTTTTGCTACAGAAACTCTTGCGGCGGGAATTAACATGCCGGCTCGCTCAACTGTTATTAGTGCAATTAGCAAAAGAACTGATAGCGGACACAGAACATTGACCCCAAGTGAATTTCTTCAGATGTCAGGACGTGCTGGGCGTCGTGGGATGGATGAAGTTGGGTATGTAACGATTGTTGGTTCTCAATTTGAAACACCTGAGGATGTCGCAGAATTAGTTTTAAGTGATGCAAACCCTCTAGAAAGTCGTTTTTCTCCGGGGTATTCCATGGTAATCAACTTATTGCAAAGGTTTACTCAAGAGCAAGCCAAGGAACTTATATTAAAGAGTTTTGGATATTTTACGTCTACTGAAAGAATGAAAGGTCTAATTAACTTACAGCTGGAAGCTCATGAAAAAATTGATGCGTATTCTCAATTTAGATGTTATTCAGGACTAAAAACAGAAGATTTACTACATTATAATAAGCTTAGAGATATTTATGTTGAACATAAAAAAATTCTTAAAACACTTAATAAACAATTAAAAAAACAAAATCAGTATTCTGCTGAGCATGAAGAATTCAGACAAAAAGTTAAGGGTATGTGTGCAGAGATGAATGCTTGTCCTTGCAATAATTGTCGGGTATATAAGAAACACATGAAAAACATTGTTCTTATAGAACGTGAGCAAAAGAAATTAAGAGATTTAGAAAGATTAATTACTAAACAAAAAGATATTTATTGGAATAAATTTTTAGCACACAAAGGTGTTCTAGAAAAATTTGGCTATATTCAAGACAATTTCCCTAATGAAAATGGTGTTGTTGTAGCAATGTTGCGTGCTGAAAATGAATTATATTTGGCAGAAATTGTGCAAAGTGGGGTTTTGGATAATCTCACACCTGCAGAGCTTGCATCTGTAATATGTGCTGTCAACACAGAAGATTTAAGAGCTGAAATGTATGCTCAATTACCTATTAGTACTAATGTCAAGAAAGCATTAGGAAGAATTAAAGAAATTCGTCGTAAATTAGCGATTATTCAGAGAGATTATGATATTGAAGCTCCTATGTACATCAATTCTTTTTATTCTCCATTAATTGAACTATGGATATTAGAGGGTGACTGGGAAAAAGTTATCAATAATGTTGAAATGGGTGAAGGAGATGTTGTTAGGTCCTTTAAGCGCACTGTTGATGTTTTAAGGCAAATAACAATTTTGCCTAATATTAATCCGGAGTTGGCAGACAAAGCGAGAGAAGCCATTGATGCAATTATGAAAGAGCCAATTGACGTGGATTAGCTATAATGAAATATTTTTCAAATGTTCTAATTTCTGTTGAACTTGTGAGTCAATTGTTATTATGTCAATTCTATAATTTTTATATTTAATATTCGTTTGCCCTAAATAAGCAAGTGCAGATTTGTAAATTTTTTCCAGTTTTTTGGGCGTGATGGCTTCAATTGCACTGCCAAATGACGATGAGCGTCTGTATTTTACTTCTACAAAAACAAGCGTGTCTTTTTCTTGTGCTATAATATCAATTTCACCGATTCTTGAATATTTCCAATTTCTTTCAATAATTTTGTAACCTAATTTTTCAAGATACACAGCAGCTTGATGTTCACCTTTATCACCGATTTTTTTAGTTGTAAAAATAGTTATATCCTCAAAAAATCAGACAGCCGCTTAGGGCTGTCTGTTATTTTTTTATAATTTATGAATTTGTTTCACCTTTTTTTTGGTCAATAAAGGTTTGAATTTTTTCCATTATTTCATCACCTTTTGCTTGGACATCGGAAACTATCGTGTCAGCTTTTGTTTGTATTTCTTTGACTGTAGTTTGTGCTTTGTCGTATAGATCTTTTGATGTTTTCGCAATTTTTTCTCTTGTTTCTTCGCCTGATTGTGGGGCAAGTAGTATTCCGACTACTCCGCCGATAATTCCTCCCACAATAAAACCTGTTAAAAATTTCCCTGTTGACATAATAATAACTCCTTATTTCTTACTAAAAAATTTATATGCTGAAATAAACCCTTTTAAAAAACTTCCTGAAACTGATTTTAGGCCGTTTACCACTGTTCCTGTCGCACCTAACACTTTTGACAGAACGCTTTTTACATTTGTGATGGATGAATCAGCACTATCTGCAATTTTATTGACATTTATTAACACTTGATTAAGTTCTTTTATAGTTGGTTCTAATTCATTGTTTATAATTGTTGTTATTTCATCAAGGTTTTTTGTAAGTTTTAGCACATTTAGCAGTACTTTTACCAGAAATATTGATAAAACTACAAGTACAACAATTGAAGTGAAAACTAATATAATTAAACCTTGTTCTAATGTTGGTGACATAATTTCTCCTAGTGAAGTTCTTCAGTTGTAGATTCTTTTTCTTTTGCTTTTTGCAAGTTCTTTGCCTTTATAGATTCGTTGAGCTTGTTGTAGTGGTTTTCCAACTTATATTTAACTAAATCTATTGATTGCAGTGCTTGTCTTTTTGCTGCTTGTATTTCCGGTGCATGTTTTTCTGCAAACTCAGTAATACATTCTTTTAATTCTTCTCTTGTTTCTTTACCAGACTTAGGTGCGTACAAAACACCTGCAACTATACCACCAAGGATCCCACCGAGGAGTCCCATTGCGAAACTGAATGATTTATCTTTTTTTGACATATTGCCTCCATTACTGCTCTAGTAAGTGTAACATTTTTTTGACAAAAAATAAAGCCTCTAAATGAATTAGTTTATAAGTTTAATTTTCTAATCCGTTCGGAAAAAGTGTATAACCTCCGCCATAGGTGGTTTTTATGTATTTCTTGCCTTTTGAAATTTTATCTATTTTAGTTCTAATATGGCGAATATGTACTCGTATTGTTTCTATGTCATCGTCTTCATTGTAGCCCCAAATGTCTTTGAGGATTTTACCGGAAGAAACCATGTTTCCGTAGTTTTGTACCAATAAGTTTAGAATATCAAATTCTATAGGTGTAAGTGTTGTTATATCATTTTTTATTTTAATGCTGTATGTTTCCGGTATTAATGTAATATCTCCAATATTTAAAATTTCTTTTGTTGCCAGTGATTTTGGAATAGCATTTGTTCTTTTGAGAAGTGCTCTTACTCTTACTTTAAGTTCCTCGAGTTCAAATGGTTTTACTAAGTAGTCGTCTACCCCTATATCAAAACCTTTAACTTTATTATTTAATTGCGATAAAGCCGTTAACATTAGAATTGGAGTTTCGCAAGTTTGAGGACATTCTCTGAGACGTTTTGCAACAGTGAAACCGTCAATCTCAGGCATCATTACATCTAAAATTATTAAGGAGGGTTGTTCTTGTTTTGCCAAGGCAAACCCTTTTGTTCCATCCAGGGCTGTAATTACTTTATAGCCCTGTAACTCAAGATTGATTTTTACAAGTTCATTTATTGTTATATCATCATCTATTACTAAAATTTTATTCATAAATAAATTTTATCAAAAATAGGTTATTTTTAAAGAGTTTTAATTTAAATTGAATTGTTTAATTCTTGGATCTTCTATTGCATCAGGATTGTTTTTAATAAATTCTTTTAGTGCTGTGTGTGCTTCGATTATTTTCTTTTCTTCAATTAGCGCTCTTATTAAAAATTGAGCAGCTTCTATACTGTTTGGGTTTTGGTTCAAAACTCTTTTTAGTTCTTCTATTCCAAATTCTTTGTTGTGTAATTTGTATTTTAAATATCCGATTAAAGCGGCAATTTCACTTGAATTGTTAATGTTTGCACTCATCTGGGCATAATTTAGTGCGTTATTGTAATCTCTGGCCTCAAAATAGGTGATAGCCATATTATATAATATTGGATATTTGTCAGCTTCATTTTCTGTCCTGATAAGTGCTAAATATAAATTATTCAAGCATTCTTGATAATTTTCAAGTTCATAATACGCTGATGCCAAATCTATATATCCGTTAGGAAGGTTGGGTATTTGTGTAATGTATTGTTTTGCTTGTTCTATTTTTTTGTTGGTTCTTTCAGCTTTTCCACCTAAGATTATTGGAGCATAAATTAAATTTTGAGATTCAATATGTGAATATTTTTTATTTGTGATGTCCGGATTTATGCTATATAGAAGTTTTATTGTATTAAAATCTTGTGCGCTAATTCCTTTAGAATGAAACCTTGCGTGAATTGATGTATCTTCAAAATATGACGGGTACATCAAATTGTTGTCGTAAAAGCTATGCCCCATTATACCTAGTGCGTGACCTATTTCGTGCATCAGAACGATATTAACTTGCTCCGGTGTAAAGCTTTCTCCTTTGTTTGTAGTTTTTGTTAATTTAATATCCATTTTCTTTAGCACATTTCCTTTTTTGATAATAGGTTCAGTCGTCGCTAAAGTATAATGACAATTATTTTTATTGCACTTTGTTGTTTGATTGATAAACTTTAAACTGATATCTGCTTTTTCTGCTTCTGATATGAATGAAAATTTTATAAAGTTATTAGTGGCAATTGTCCAAGAATCAAAAGCTTTCTTTGCTTGTGCCAGGTAATAGGGCGGAATTTCTTTTGATTGTTCAATATAAACTTTTAACGGAAACGTGACTGGGTTCCAATGTATAATTTTGTTGTCAAATGGTGTCTGTTGTATGTAATTTTCACCCGTATTTGTTAATATGAAATATCTGTATTTTAGAATTTTTTCATTTGCTATAGTAGCTGCAGCTCCTGCTGTTTTATTATTTGCAATTTCAAATAATTTTTTTTGTGTATCGATGCTCATCGGGGCTAATGTTAGGGCTTTTGCATAGTAATAATATGCATCTAAATTGTTTTTATCTTGTTTTATTGCTTTTTCAAAAAATGGAACTGATTGTGCATATTGTTTTCTATTGTATAAGTCCATAGCCAAATTGAAATTATTAGTAAAGCGAGAACAAGCCCCAGTGCTAAGTAGTAAAGCGCATAATAAAATTATATTTGTAATTTTGTTTGTTTTTTTTGTCACTCTTTTGCCAATTTTTCTATATCTAAAATTTTTGATAAAGCTTTAGCGTCACCTTTTAATTTAAAATATTCAGAAAATTTAGGTGTTGTTTTTAAATTGAATGAACGTCCGTTTTTATCTTTATGCTTGGAAATAAGACCCTTTTCAAGAAGTTCAGCAACATGTTCATAAGCGGTTGAACCTCTTAAATCTTTTAATTCTGTTTGGCGGATAGGTTCTTTAAGCGCAATTACAGACAATGTCTTTAAAACAGGTGCTTTTAATTCTACAGGACAAAGCTTTTCAACTATATCCATGTGATCAAGTTTTACTTGCAAAATATATCCGTCTGTATCGTCAATTTCAAGAGCTCCTTCTCTTGCTGAATAATCAAACATAAGCTCTAAAAGAGCTTCTTCAATGATGTTTTCTTCTTCACCCAAAATTTCAGCAATTTCTTTAACTTCTACGGCTCTTGCAGTTATGAATAATACAGCTTCAACTCTTGCTTTTAACGACATTATGCACTAAGCTCCTCTGTTTTTTCTTCAGCTTCAATACCGGCTTTTGAAGGTATTGTACTTTTAACAACATATAAATCACCATAGAATTCATTTTGCATTAGGTCGTAATCTGATTCGGCAGTCAAAAAAAGTAGCGAAATGTACGCACTTATTTTATCCATTCCAAGCAGCGTTAACGTTCTCAGTTCAATTTTATCTTCGTGTTCAAAAATTCTGGATAAATTTTCTTTGAGTTTCATTACACCGTTTTCTATGTATTCATCGTGTGCAAGATTTATAATATCATCCGCACTAAGTCTTGCGTATGAGCGAACTCTTCTTTTTGCTCTTTCGTGCGCATTTTTAAGGCTACGCTTGCGTTCCATTTCTTCATAAAATTGTAACTGTCTGATAAGGTCTTTTAATGTAACAACCCTACTTCTGTTTAATTTTACACTGGTTCTGCGCTCCAAGACTTCTTCCAGTGAAACAACATTATTTGTGTTTATATATTCTTGTTCACTTTGTCCGAATTCATCATAGTCATCTGTATAATCAAAATTTTCTTCTTCCTGTGTGTCAAAGTCACACACGTCAATACCTTCAAGAATATTTGATTTTAATTTTAATAAAATGGCTGCAAACAGCAATGTACGACCTGTCAATCTGAGATTTTGTGCTTTCATTTTAAAAAGTTGCGCAAGGTATTTGTCAGTGATATCTACAATGTCAATATTCCAAGGGTCAACCTTTCCACTTTTAGCCATACCAACCAAAATTTCTATTCCATCAGCTTCATTGTTGTTGTGTGTCGTAGAGATGAATTCTAAATCAGACATGCCTGAAATGTCAGTATCATTGGGCTTAAGGTTATAATATTCAGCTGTATATTGGTTTTCTGCCATTATCTCTTTCCTGCCCTAGTCTCTTAGTTTTACCCCTGTAACTCTTGTTATACCCTTTTCTTTTTGAGTTACACCAATTGTTCTATTAGCTGATTCTATCATAGGTTTTCTATGACTAACTACTATAAATTGCGTATTTTCTGATTGCTTTTGAACTATATGTGCTAATTTTTCAACATTAATACCGTCAAGGTTCGCATCTACTTCATCCAGAGCGTAGAATGGTGCCGGCATGTATCTTTGTATCGCAAATACGAAAGCTAAAGCTGTTAATGATTTTTCACCACCGGACATAGCTTCAAGTCTTTGTTTTTTCTTGTCACGAGGTTGTGCTTCGATAGTCATACCTCCGTTGAATGGTGATTCCTCATTTTCTAAAACCAGTGTGCCTTCACCATCAGAAAGCTTGTTAAAAATGTCTTTAAAGTTCTCATTAATTGCATTATATGCTTTTAAGAAAGTCTCTTTTTTAAGTTGTTCAAAGCCATTCATTCTTTCAAGAATTTGAATGCGCTCTTGTGAGAGTGTATCTATTTTTGTTTTTAACTCTTGTTGACGGGTTAAAACTTCATCGTATGCCGTAAGTGCTCGCATGTTAACAAGACCCAGTTCGTCCATTTTTCTTTGTAGACGAGCAATTTTACTATTTATTTCATCAACAGATATTTCTAATGGTTCAAGCTTATTAACGTCTATATTTGCTGATTTTAATTCGTTTGTAACTTCTTCAAGTTGTGGTTCAAGTTCTCGTCTTCGTGCTTTATAGCTTTCAACTTGTTCTGCTAATCTTTCTAGATTGCTTTCATATAAATTTTTCAGTTTTTCCAATTCTAGAAGTTGATTATTAACTTCATCACGTTTAGCCTGAAGTTCAATAAGTTTTTCGCCCAACACGCGTATTTGTTCTTCAAGCTCTTGTACTTTAGCATCTATTTCCTTAATTTCTTGAGAGTATCGATCTTTATCAGTGTTTAATGTTTGATTGTCAGCCAATAATTTCTCAATTTGTTCGTGTTTAGTTTTTATAACTTCTTCGTTAAATGCTATTTCTCTGTTGAAATCATTTATATCATTGTTAGCTCTGGCAATATTGCCTTCCAATGCTTTTATTTCATTTTCCTTAGCTTCTGTTAATTCTTTTAACTTTTGAAGTTCTTCTTCCGGCATCAGGCTTTCAATTTTTTCAATTTCTGCTTGAACGTTAAGTGCTTTTTCATTAATATCAAGCATCTTTTCTTCAATTTTTTCAAGTTTTTTATCATATTCTGAAATTTTAGGTTCAATTTCAGAAATTTGTTTTTTACGTTCTTCTATATTTTTATCAGTGTCTTCTTGCGAACGAATAAGATTAGAAAGTTCTAATTTTGATTTATTAAATTCAGTCATTGCATTTGAGTAGTTGATACGTACCGAATCTAATTTGCGCTCTAACTCCATTTTTTTGTTCTCAAGTGAAGAAAGTTTTTTCTCCATTTCTTTTAGTCTTGTTTTAAATGTATCAAGTTCATTATTTTGAGCTTGAGAGAATTTAAGCCCTGACTTAGCAGCAGAACCACCGGTAATTGAGCCTGATTTTTCAAAAATTTCTCCTTGTAGCGTAACTACACGGTATTTACCAATCATTCTTCTTGCACTTTCAAAATCTTCAACAACAAGTGTATCTCCAAGTGCATGCCAGAAAGCATCGGTATAATTGTCATCAAAATCAATTAAATTTATCGCGTAATCTATAACACCTTTTTCTTTTGGAAGTTTTAATGAGTTAGGAGCTGCTTTGATTTTGTTTAATGGTAAAAATGTAGCACGTCCCGCTTTTGAAGATTTTAGAATTTCAACGCAAATTTTCGCAACATCTTCATCATCGACAACGATGGATCGCATTCTGCTGCCCATTGCAACTTCAAGAGCAACGGAATATTCTTCTTCAACTTGTCCTAACTGTACGAGGGGAGCATGAACACCTTTTACTTTTGCGCTCATAACTGTATCAACAGGACGGCCCAAATTCATTTCATCAAAAGCCATTTTTTGAGCTTCCAGTGTTGAAATTTTCCTGTATGATGTGTTTATGTTGTAGCTTAAATCAGATATCTCATTTTTAGTTGTATCCAGCTCGTGCAAGGTATTTTGCTGAACAATTTTGAAATCTTCAAGTTCTTTTGCCAGTTCTTGAACTTGTAGTTCTAAGGAGTCTTTGTTTCCGGCAAAATTTTCTTTGAAATTCTCTAGTTCTTCAAGAGAGTTTTTAGCTGCGTCTAATTCTTTTCTGAATGAATTTACTTCAGCTTCCAGTGGTGCTTGTTCTTTTATTAAAGCATTTTCTTGAGCTTGAATTGTATCAAGTTCTTTTCTGAGTTCATTGCGTTTTTGAACGTGTTGGTCTGCAGTTTGGTTTAGTCCTGTCTGCTCTTGTATTATTTGATTAAGCTCATCTTTTTTTATATGAATTTGTTTTTCTGTTTCTTCGATTTCAGCTTTTTTAATATCTATATTTTCTAAAGCTTTTTTGTTTTTTTCGTTAGAATTTTCAATACCGTTTTTGGCATTTTCAATGGTACGTAAATTGTCATGGATTTGTTTATCAGCAAAGTTTATGGCAGAGCTTTTGTTATTAATTTGTCCTTTTAACTCTTCGACTCGCTTTTTAATTTCAATTTGTTCAGCTTCGCCTTTTGCTTTTACTTCTTCCGAAATTTCGTTATATTTTGCACGAGTTTGTGAAAGTTCTTCTTGCAGCTCTTTTAGCTTAAATTCTTCTTCTTTTTTCTTTTTATTTGCATCCAGAATGCTTTCGTGCGCAATTTCTAAAGCTTTTTTAATGTCAAAATATTTGGCTGATGTTAAATTGCTTTCGTATCCTTTTTTTTCTTCTTGTAATTTCTGATATTTGAGAGCTTGTTCTCTTTCTGCTGCCAACTGTTCAAGACGTCCGTCAATTTCATTTAATATAATGGTAGATCGTTCAACTCTTGATTCTACTGTGTCAAGCTCGTTTTGAGCTTGTTCTATTCTTCTGTCAAAGTCAGCAACACCGGCAATTTCATCAATAATTTTGCGTCTTTCACCTGCACTGCAATTAGTTATCGCCATGACATCGCCCTGCATCATGACGTTATAGCTGTTTGGTGTAATGTTATATTTTTCCAAAACAGTGTGTATATCTGATAATGTGGTTATTTTACCGTTTAAATAGTAGATACTGTTAAAGCCTTGAGATGATTTACGAATTTTTCTG
Organism: Candidatus Gastranaerophilaceae bacterium; assembly: GCA_045636305.1. Taxonomy (GTDB): domain Bacteria; phylum Cyanobacteriota; class Vampirovibrionia; order Gastranaerophilales; family Gastranaerophilaceae; genus RGIG2134. The sequence goes on from JAZTXF010000047.1 coordinate 64,577, forward strand.
GCTACTTCTATAGTTTCATCTGAATTGTCATCAGGCGCAAAGGAGACACGCACATATGCCTCATTTTTTTTTGTGTGAGTTGAAATGAGATGGAAAAGCTTTTCAGCACGTAATGAACGAGACGTGGACAGACCAAGCGCAAAAAGTACGCTGTCAATAATGTTACTTTTCCCGGAACCGTTCGGACCTGATATGGTGGTAAAACCAGGTAGGAAGGGTATTTCTATTTTATTAGCAAATGACTTAAAATTGTCAATCTCTAACTCTTTAATATGCATGTGGTAGTGTTTTTCCCGTTGTCTAGACAATAATCTTATATTAAATTAAACAATAACTATAATCTAGTGTCAAAAAGGTTAAGAATGTTACAAAATTGTTAAAATTATATGTTTTTCTCTAAAGGTTAAAAAAAAATAGTCGATAACTATTATGTCAAATGGAGAAAAAAACATGGATGCTAAAATGTTACAAACAAATGCTCCCGTGAACTTTTTTATGGCAGGTGGGCATTTTATAACTGATAATTTCAACATGAAAATAATTGACACTTCATTGCCAAATGCCTTTGAAGATTATGATTTTGTGTCAATAAAGCCTGACATGATGAGTGAATATATTGAATCGGAAAAATTACCGCCTCCGCAAGAAGAGGTGAAAGGTGGTGTGTTTGCATCGATTTCTAATTTTTTTGGAGGTCAAAAAAACAATATTGAACAAGAAAGCCCTTGAGTATCAAGGGCTTTCTTGTTCAATATTTAATGGGGTAGCTAATTAAAAATATCTTTTTAGCAAGCCTGCAAATGCACAACCGTGTCTTGCTTCGTCTTTGCACATTTCGTGAACTGTGTCATGTATTGCATCATAACCAAGTTCTTTAGCTCTTGTAGCAATGACTTTTTTAGCCGCACATGCTCCATTTTCTGCATCAGCACGCATTTGTAGATTTTCTTTTGTGCTTGTTGAAACAACTTCGCCTAAAAGTTCAGCAAATTTAGCTGCATGTTCAGCTTCTTCCCAAGCGATTCTTTTATAAGCTTCAGCTACTTCAGGGTAACCTTCTCTGTCAGCTTGCCTTGACATTGCGAGATACATACCTACTTCTGTACATTCGCCAATAAAGTGATCTTTTAGTCCTTGTACAACTTCTGCATCCAGCCCTTTCGCTACTCCGATTTTATGTTCATCAGCCCATGTCATGGTAACAGATGCATCTACTTTAGAAAATTTTTCTGCAGGAACTCCACATTGTGGACATTTTTCAGGTGCGTTTTCTCCTTCATGTGTGTATCCGCAAACACTGCATACATACTTTGCCATAATTAATTCTCCTTTTCATTTTTTACTCTATAAATTATAATAAGCTAGTATTATTCTGTCAATAGGGATAAAATCAGAAATTATTGTCACTTTTTCAAAATGGTTCTTTTCCAGCAACATTTTTACCTTTTCTGCTTGATTAATTCCAATTTCGAATGCTAATAACCCATTGCTGTTTAGGTAGCTTTTGGCTTGTTCAATTATTTTTCTGTATATGAGCATGCCTTCTTCTTCGGCAAAAAGTGCTCCATGTGGTTCGTATTCTAGGACTTCCGGTTGCATAGCTTGTTTTAATACGGGGTCTATGTATGGTGGGTTTGATACTATAATATCGTATTTCTCTTTAATGTTTTTAAATAAGTCGGAATATACAAAATGAATCTTTCTTTCAGGGCAGATAATTTTATGATTTTTTTCGGCGACGCTAAGAGCGTTTTCAGAAATATCACATGTAGTAATATTATCATTTTTTAGTAATTTAGCTAAACTTATTGCTATGCAACCACTTCCTGTACCTATATCCAGAATTTTACTTTTATTGTTTGCTTGTTTTAAAATTTCATTGACCAGTAATTCTGTTTCAGGACGAGGGATTAAAACATTTTCATCAACATAGTATATGTCAGACAGAAATGTTGCTTTATTTATAATATATTGAAGAGGTTTGCGCGTTTTAATACGGATATTTACGATATTTTCAATATCATTTTTGTAAGCTAAAATTATGTTTGGATTTAAAAGTTCATCCTTTTTGTTAATTCCAAATTCTTCACGTAGTAAAAAATCAAGTTCGCTGGTAGCTTCTTGTTGGCTCATTATTTTTGAAAGTTTATTTATAGTTTCTCGTCTAAATGAAGTATTGGTCATTTTGGCTCTTGTTATAATTTACAATCTTTACTATAATACTAAATCATAAAAAAAGGAAAAAAATATGAGTAACACAAAAATTTTAAGCTATGTACCTACTGTTATTGAAGCGTCATCAAGAGGAGAACGTTCTTTTGATATTTTTTCAAGATTGTTGAGAGAAAGAATTATTTTTGTAGGGGAAGAGATTGATGATGAGATGTCAAATTCAATCATTGCGCAGTTGTTGTTGTTAGACAGTGAAAATCCTGAAAAGGATATCATGATGTACATAAATAGTCCCGGAGGTGTTATAACTGCAGGTATGGCAATTTATGACACAATGAAGCATGTGCGTTGCGATGTTTCTACGATTTGTATAGGAATGGCTGCAAGTATGGGCGCTTTTCTCCTTTCTGGTGGAACAAAAGGCAAGCGTATGGCTTTGCCAAATGCTACAATTATGATTCACCAGCCATTAGGCGGTGCTCGCGGTCAAGCTACTGACATTGAAATAGAAGCAAAAGAAATTCTCAGAATGAAAAGCATGTTAAACGGTTTGTTGGCTGAGCATACAGGTCAACCATTGGACGTTATCAAGCGTGATACAGAAAGAGATAATTATTTAACAGCCCAAAAAGCCATGGAATATGGTTTGATTGATAAAGTATTAGGTTCTAATACAAATATTTAATTATTTTATTAACAAAACTTAACAAATAGATAAAATTTATTATTTATTTTTTATCTATTTGTTATTTTTTTTATATTCAAAATTTAAATAATAAACATATAATTCTTGTGTGGCTTTTAGCCTTATATGCTTGTATAGTAAGACATTCCGGTCTTTTATGCATTGTTTAATTAAAATAAAAAGCTTAAGCAATTTTCTCTTTTCAAATGTTTTTATATAAATGTAGGTTAGAATTAGAAAAAGTAGGAGTTAGTTATGTACGCAATTTTTGGAATGCGTGAAAATTATCTGTTAAGTACTAAGTACCAGCTTCAATTGCGAATAATGGAGCTTGGACAAAAATTAGCAGATTTAGCTATGTATGGTGCAAATGTCAGCGATGGTATTGTTTCAACTGATGAGTTGATGACCAGTCCATATGCAATTTTTAAAGATCAATTGCATTACAACTATAAAGCAAGAAGAGCTGCAATACCAAGAACATATGATAAAATGTTTTGGGCTAAAGCAGATCTTAAAGACAATTTGCAATTTGGGATGGCTAATACACAGCCGCCGCTAGAAGGACTTTTATGGCGTGGGCTACTTCAATCGTCATTAGAAGAAGTTGGAAAACGTGAAGAGAAAAGAATTGCTGCGGAAGAAAAGAAAATAACAATGGAAAAAACAAAATTAGAAACACGCTTTAAGGCGCTTGAAGCGGAGTTGAAATCTTGTCAAGAAGCAAAACAAAAAGGTATTGAACAATCAGCCCCAAAATACGCGTAATGACACCCTAATTCTAATTTGCAAAAATAAAAGTCCCATTCCAAGTGGGGCTTTTTGCCGTGAGGATTGCTCTCTATTCTTCAATATGTTAAAATGTAAAGGAAATGCAGGGGGTAATATGGCAAGAGCAAAATACAAAATAATTACATGTCCGTCTGATGATGCGCAACGACTAGAAAATTTACTTAACGAAATGTCAAAAGCAGGATGGGATTTGTATACCATGCACGAAGTTGATACTGATAACGGGTATTGTTATAATTGTATCTTTGTAACTGATGCGCAAGAAGAGAAAGATCTTTCTAATGATGATATTGAAATTTTTAAAAGTCGCATGGAAAAAATTCTCGCTCAGGATAATAGCCCATATCAAAAATGCGTTGATATTCAGAAAAAAATTAAGGAAAAAAGACAAAAAATTGAAGATATAAAGGCAAAGCTCGATGAGGTTTCTTCTTTAGAACATGACAGACTTAATGTTCAAATGAGCGAATTAATAAATGAATTAAATGAACTAAAGAAACAGCTGAGAGATGTAATATCTCCTGATTATGTCAATTCTTCAATAGGAGAAGAAAAATTATCTATTTCTTTGTCTGAGGAAATATTGGAACTGGTTAATCCTGATGAAAATGCTGTTTTGATTTCAGAAATGGTTAAATCACGACAAAGAATGGTTGAAAATACAGGATATATTATTCCAAAAGTTAAATTTGTTGATGATGATTCTTTACAAGCAAATGAATTTTTAATATTAGTTAGAGGAGTAAAAGCATTTAGCTCATACGTATATCCTGGATATTTGATGTTTTATCACGACGAACTAACTTTAGATAGGTTACCTAAAAATTCAATTAAAGACAATGATGCTATTTCAGGACGAGAAATAGTCTGGATAGACGAAGAGCAAACAAAAGATTTTTGGACAAAAGGACTAAAACCGGAAGAATATATTGCAAAAGTTTTGGAATTTGTTTGTGTAAAAAATATTGATGATTTGTTTGATTATAATGATTTAAACCGGTATGTTGATATAGTTGTTGAGAATAATCCATATTTGGTAGAAAACTGTATTCCTGATTTTATATCATTAGCGGAGCTTAAGTACTTGCTAGTAAATCTAATTAAAGAGCAAGTTTCTATAAAGGATATTGTTTATATTTTTGAAAAAATAAATGATTTTTCTGATGAAACGGTTAAAGATGATTTACTTGATAAAATCAGAGTATCTTTGTCAAAACAAATTTCCTCAAGTATTTCAGATGACAGTAATTTGATTTCAGTTATCCAGTTAACATCAGAAACAATAGATAATATTATCAATTTGATGGATAACAACGAGCAAACCATTGTCAGAGTTGACGGTAATAAGTTAAAAGATATTATAGATGCATTGATGCAGCTAGCTGTTGATCTAGGAATGTCTCGAGAAAAAATTGTTCTTTTGGCGCCTCTTGAAGTTCGTCATATGATTGCTATGGTTATGTTACAGCTTATACCGAATTTAAGAGTAATTGCTGAAGAAGAAATATCAACTGATTTTGCATTGGATATATTGGCAAAAATATAATGATTATTAAAATAATAGCTGTGGGAAAAATAAGAGAGCAAGGCTTTAAACTGGCGATGGATGAATTTGCTAAAAGGTTAGGTTCCTATTGCTCGTTTGGAGTTGTAGAAATACAAGCACAAAGCATAAAAGATGATAATTTAGCAGAAAAATATATGGAAGAAGAAGCTCAAAAAATTCTTTCACTAATAAAATCGAATTCTTTCCTAATTACAATGGAAATTGAAGGCAAAAATATTTCATCAGAAGCATTTGCGGACAAAATACAAGAAATAACCCAACAAGGTGTAAATGAAATTTTATTTGTTATAGGTGGAGCAAATGGTTTGGCACAAAGTGTTAAAGATAGAGCTGATTTTAAGTTGAGTTTTTCTAAAATGACATTTCCGCATCAATTAGCGCGAGTTATGTTAGCAGAACAAATTTATAGAGCTATGAAAATATTAGCAAAAGAGCCTTATCATAAATAATTGACTTCTGTGAAACTTTTTTTAAAATATTCAGTCAATATAAAAAGTTATGTTAGAATAGAAAAAAGAGTATGAGGAGAAATTAGTGAAATTGCACTTGAAAAAAATAGGATATATAGCGTTAGTATTAGCTTTATTTAGCGCATTATTTTTTGCAAATTCAGTATTTGCGTATACGCCGCAACAGTTATACGATACTGTCTGGAAGGTAGTTAACACAAAATATGTTGATCAAACAAATAATCATCAGAATTGGAATAGATGGCGACATAAATATGATGCGCAAATAAAAACTGAAGAGGATGCTTATGTCGCAATAGATACCATGCTGGCAAGCTTAAACGACCCGTATACAAAGTTTTTAAATCCAAAAGAATTTGCAGAAGAGACAAGTTCTATTAAAGGTTCTTTAAAAGGTATTGGTGTCCAAATCGGTGTAAAGGATGGAAAATTGCTTGTGATTGCGCCTATGGAAGATACTCCGGCTGAAAAAGCTGGACTTATTGCAGAAGATGAGATTGTAGAAATTAACGGAGAAAGCACTAAAGGTATTACCGTTGATAAAGCGGCTGATAAAATAAGAGGTGAAGAAGGTACTACGGTTGTTTTAACCATTAAGAGAAATAATCAACCTCTTAAGAAATATACGATTAAAAGAGCTGAAATTATGATTAAATCAGTTTCTACAAAGATTCCTAATGATGTTAAGTTGGCGCAAAATGTTGGATATATCAGATTAAGCTCTTTTATAAGCAAAAATGCTAAAGATGAATTTCTGAATGCTTTGAATTCAATGGAGGATAAAGAAGGTTACATAATTGATTTGCGCTCTAATCCGGGAGGGTTGCTTACTAATGCGATTATTATGTCCGATATGTTTATTGATGGTGGCGTAATTGTTTCAACTGTTGACAGGGACGGATATAAGGATACAACCAGAGCAACAAGACGATATGTGACAGATAAACCTATTGTTGTGTTAATAAATAAAGGCTCAGCATCAGCAAGTGAAATTTTTTCAGGAGCATTGAAAGATAATCAAAGAGCTTTGATTGTTGGGGAGACATCCTTCGGAAAAGGTTTGGTACAAGAAGTTAATAGGTTACCAAACGGGTCCGGCATGAATGTGACAATTCAAAAATATTTGACACCAAACGGAACTGATATTAATAAAAAGGGGATAGAGCCAGATGTTGAAGTTAAATTAACAGATAAAGACATAGAAATGAAAAATGATGTTCAGTTGAAAAAAGCAAACGAATTATTGTTATCAATGATTAGAAATAATATGCAGGATGTTGCTACTCTGAAACAAGTGAAATCTGAATAAATTTGGGGCGGGTGTTACCCCGCTCTTTTGCTTTTACAAAGTAGTATATTTGTAATAAAATATTCCTATGAGTGGAGTTTTTAAAAAATTTAGGCAAATATTAAAAAAAATAAACAAGTTGGACTTTGATACAAAAAATTATGAAAAAATGTCCCAAGTACCTTCTATACCTTCAGAGGCTTTTGTTAATATGGGGTTATATTGGGTTAGTGTCGGAGCAACAGAAAAAGCTATAGAGCAATTTAAAACCTCTTCATTGATGGCAAATCCCTCTCCGGATGCTTATATTAATGTCGGAATTTATCAAGCTCAAAATGGTGAATTTGAAGCAGCAGCAAAGTCGTTTAGATCCGCAATTAAAATTGATAAAAATAATGCCAGAGCATATTCGCTTTGGGCTTCTGTGCTGTCAGAGGTTGGAGATTTAGAGCAGGCAGAAGCTTTTTATGAGAAAGCTAATAAATTAGATTCAAGAGATTCTGATATATATTTAAACTGGGGAATTTCATTAGCAAAACAAAACAAAAAGGAGCAGGCTGCTGAGAAATTTAAAAAGGCATTTTTCTATAATCCTTTAAATTTCCGCTCATTGTATTTATGGGGAGTTGTTTTAACTGAGCTTGGAAAGTATGATTTTGCATTAGAAAAGCTAATAATATTGTTGACTTATACCCCAGAAAACGCAGATGCTTATTATTATTCAGCATATTGTAATTATAAATTGGAACAGTATGAAAAAGCAAGCTTAATGTGTGAAAAAGCGATTGAGATGAATCCTTATAAACTGGAATCTTATATTTTGGCTGCAGAAATAGATTTTAAATTGAGTAAAGGTGCGGATTTGTTAAGGCACTACGAAAAAGCTGAGGACCTCGGTATAGTTAATCTGCACTTATATAATTCTTGGGCGATTATGTTGCAATCTTTTGGCTATTTTGAGGAAGCTAGAGAAAAGAATTTACAAGTATTGCAATTTGAAACATATCATGAACAGGCTCTACTAAATTATGCGATTTGCGATTATAATCTGCAAAATTATGAACAAGCAAGACAAACATTGGAAAAGTTTCTTGAATTGTACCCACAAAATTATGAAGCATCAGCATTAAGCGCTAAAATTTATATTGCTACGGGTCAACAAGACAAAGCTATTGAAATGTTGTTAAAAGTTGTAAGTGAAACAAATAATCATTATGAATTATATTGTGATATAGCTAATATTTATAGTGATAAAAATGAATTAGAGTTGGCGGAAAAATACTACTCAAAAGCTTTAGAATACTCCCCTGAGTACATAGAAGCCTATATTAGATATTCAAAATTGCTTTGTGATAAAAATGATGCAAGAGGAGCATTGCGCAAAATAAGAAAAGCTTATTCCATAGATAAGAGCAATTCCGGGGTGGTATTTACGTATGGTGTAGTTCTCTTATATGCTGATATGCATGAGGAGGCTTTGAAAAAGTTTAATGAAGCTCTTGAATTAGCTCCCGATATGGAAACAATAAATATTGGAAAAGCCGAAGCTTTACACTGTTTAGGTAGAAATGAAGAAGCTTTGAACTTAATAGAAATGTTAAATGAAAAATATCTAGAAATGTTTGACTACGCAAAGTTGTGCTTTGAAATTCATTATGCACTTGCGCAAAATACAAATTCAGCATACAATATAGAACAAGCTCTTGTTTTGAGTGAAAAACTTGAAAAGTTTGGCGAAGTGCAAGATGAATTAAGAGAAAAAATTACAAAGCTTCGTGAAATGTGTAACTAAGAAATAGAGGTAAAAGTGGGTATAATAGTACAAAAATATGGTGGCACATCCGTAGCCGACCCCGAAAAAATAAAACGCGTAGCGCAGTCAGTAATAAGAGAGAAAAAAAACGGTAATAACGTTATAGTTGTTGTTTCTGCTATGGGGCATACAACGGACTATTTGGTTAAATTAGCTAACGAAATTTCTCCATCTCCTTCACATAGAGAGATGGACATGTTGCTTGCAACAGGAGAGCAGGTTTCTATTGCATTATTAACAATGGCAATTCAAGAAGCAGGGCATGATGCTGTAAGCATGAATGCAATGCAAGTTGGTATTATTACTGAAAAAGTACACTCAAAAGCAAGAATTTTAGATGTTAAGACAGAAAAGCTTATGAAACATATTAATGACGGAAAAATCATTGTAGTTGCAGGCTTTCAGGGGGTAACTCCGGAAGGTGAAATAACTACTTTGGGTCGAGGAGGCTCAGACACATCAGCCGTAGCAATAGCAGGGGCTCTAAAAGCCGACAGATGCGATATTTATACTGACGTTGAAGGCGTTTATACTACTGACCCGAGAGTTGTACCAAAAGCATCAAGATTGGAGCAAGTATCATATGATGAGATGTTAGAACTTGCTTATTTGGGTGCGAACGTTTTGCATCCAAGAGCTGTAGAAACAGCAAAACAGTTTGATGTGCCGCTAAGAGTGCGTAGTACGTTTAAACTTGATAATATGGGAACATTAATTTTAGGAGTTAAAAATATGGAAATTTACAAACCTGTAACAGGCGTTGCTGCTGATCTATCGCAAACAAGAATAGTTGTTTGTGATGTCCCTGATAAACCTGGGGTTTCAGCTAAGATTTTTGGTGCACTGGCTGCGAAAAATATTAGCGTTGATATGATTATACAATCTTATGCAAGGCAGGCAAAGGCTACAAATGACGTTGCTTTTACGGTTAGTACTGATGATGTTGAAAAAACATTGGAACTTTTGAAACCTATTGCGCAAGAGTTAAACGCATCAAATGTTCATGTTAATAATGATATAGCAAAGGTTTCTATTGTTGGTGCCGGAATGGTCGATAGACCCGGAATTGCAGCAGATATGTTTAAATCATTAGCTGATGCGGGTATTAATATCAGAATGATTTCAACCAGCGAAATAAAAATTAGTTGTTTGGTTGATAAAGATAAGGCAAACGAGGCGGTTAGACGTTTGCATGAAGTTTTTGATTTAGGTTGTGATGAAGTCGCAGAAGTGAAAGGTGACTTGCCAAATCTATAATTATTTAAAGTGAAAAGACAGTCCGTAAGACTGCCTTTTCATTTTTTATTAAGGATTAATAAATATGGAAAAGAAAATAGACTTGTCAGATTATCAAAGTAAAAATAATGTTGGGTACTGCATAACAAAAACAGCTCAGTACCTTAAGTTTTCTGCACTTGCAACGCTTAAAAACGTTAATGTGAATGATCCATTAACTTTGGACCAATACGGCGTGTTATTTGCGTTGTTGCAAAATAATGGCATATATCAACGGCAATTGGGTAGTGTACTTTTAAAAGATAGACCAAATACAACAAGACTGGTAAATATTTTGGAAGAAAAAAAATATATTGAAAGACGAGAAGATCCGGAAAATAAACGTAAACATAGATTGTATATTACACAAGCGGGTAAAGAGAAAATTAACGATTTAGCTCCACTAAAAATTAAAATGGTAGATAAAGTGTTAAAGGGCATTTCTCAAAAAGAAATAGATTCGTTACTTTCAACATTAGAAAAAATTAGAAATAACCTAGAAGATGATTTTACTATGCAAACATAAATCTTCAAAGTATAATATTTTTGAGGAGAGTTATGTATGCCAAAAAAATGGGTTATTAAAGAGCAAGAAATACCGATAAAAGAGCTGATTGATGCTGCCGGTTCTGAGTTATTGGCTAAATTATTAGTGCAAAGAGGCGTCAATACTCCTGCCAAAATTGAAACTTTTTTTAATCCGTTAAGTATTGTTCCAATATCACCTTACTCTTTTTCTGATATGGAAAAAGCAGTAAAAAGAATAAAGGATGCAATAGATAATCAACAGCATATCTTAATCTACGGTGATTTCGATGCCGATGGTGTTACATCTACAGCATTATTACACAAAACTTTTACTAAACTTGGTGCAAAATTTTCCTATTATATTCCTGACAGGGAAAAAGAAAGCCATGGTTTAAGAAGTGATGTTTTACTTAGAAAAATATCAAAAGAGGCTGTAAAACTTGTTGTAACTGTTGACTGTGCCGTAAATGATAAAGAAGAAATTTCTTTAGCAAAGTCTTTTGGGGTTGATGTAATAGTAACTGACCATCACGAAGCAAAAGATGTTTTACCTCCAGCTTACGCTATAATAAACCCTAAAGCGCCTAAAGCACTAAAAGAGGATTTAGGGATGGAGGATATTATCTCTCTTGCTTCTATGGCCGGCGTTGGAGTTGCATTTAAACTGGCTTGTGCCTTATTAGACGACTGTGGAATGATATCGTATATAGAGGACTTGCTTCCGCTTGTTGCTGTTGGAACGGTTGCAGATTTAATGCCACTTTTATATGAAAATAGGCTGTTCGTTGCATTGGGCTTAAAATTAATTCAAGAAGGGAAAAATTTAGGGCTAAATGAGCTTTTACGCGTTGCTGAGGTTAACATAACAGAGCCTTTATCCTCTGAAAAAATAGCTTTTAGTATTGCACCAAGAATTAATGCAGCCGGGCGTTTAGATAGTGCGGAAAAGGCATTTAAGCTTTTAACAAGTAACAATCAAGCAGAAGTAGTTTTGCTGGCTCAAATGTTGAATAATTTTAATAAAGTAAGACAAGAACTGGCAGATAAAGTTTTTGATGAAGCCTTGGACTATATAGAAAAAAATTCTAACGAGGATGAGTCAATAGTGCTTGCGTATAAATCAGATTGGCATGTTGGAATAATAGGCATAGTTGCCTCAAGATTAACTGAGTATTTTAATCGACCTGCTTTTGTGTTTACTGATTCGCCTGATGGTTCGGCATATCGTGCATCTGTAAGAAGCGTAGAAGGAATTAATATTTTTGAAGTTCTGGATATGAATACTGACTATATGACTTCTTGTGGCGGGCATTCAATGGCGGCAGGGCTTGCAATTGACAAATCTTTAACTGATTTAGATACATTTAAATCCGCTATTAATAAAACAGTATTAGAAATTACTGGTGGTGAAATTTTTCAACCCGAGTTGAAAATTGATATGGAAGTTTCTGCAAAAGATTTAACCTTAAATTTAATAGAAGATTTGAAAAAATTAGAACCTTGCGGTGTAGGTAATGAACAACCGATTTTTGCCATAAGAGATTTAAAATTACAATCTGAAAAAGTTATGGGAAGTAGCGGAAATCATTTAAAATTTTCTTGCGTGGATAAGGCGCAAAACACTGTGGACTGTGTTTACTGGAAGCATTCTACCTTAAATTTGAATCAAGGTTCCAAATTAGATATTGCCTTTTCACCCAAAATTAATGAGTTTAACGGTATAAAATCATTGAGATTAGATATAAAAGATTATAATTCAGATTTTATACTCTCAGCTGAAACCCTAGGTGTGAAGGTTATTGATCATAGAAAAAAATTAAATATACTTCCGCAAGTTGTAGATTATGTAAAAAAATCAATAGATAGTTATAAGATTTTTGCAGAAGATAAGTCAATTCTTAATGAATTATCCGAATTTAGTTCCATTAGTGAGTGTATAATAAATCGTTTAAATCTAAAACAAGCTGAACAGTTACTATTTATTGATTATCCTGCTGATGAAAAATTATTAAAAACTATTATTAAGACGGTAAAACCCAAAATTATTCATTTCATGAATTATAAATTACCGCAGACTGATATAGATAACCTAATTGTTAAATTGTCAGGAATGTTGAAATACGCAGCTAATAAATATGGAGGAGTTGTTTTTATACCGGAGCTTTCAGCTTCTTTGTCTATCTCTGATGACTTAGCTATGTTAATTGTTAAACTATTAAATAGAACTAATGTAATAAAAGTAAATGAATTTAAGCAAGGTAAAATATATTTTGATTTTTTAACTTCAGTATCATCAGAAATTATAAAAAATCACGAGGTATATGAACAATGCCGAATAGAACTATTTAAATCAAGGAAATATAGAGAAAATCTTATCATTGCTGAAGATATAAGAATGATTGCAACATTGAAATAGAGGATAGTATGACAAAAAAAATCGTAATTTGTGATTTTGACGGAACTATAACTAAAAGAGATACACTGGATTTGTTTTTAGAAAAATACGCACACCCTGATTGGCATATATGGGAAAAAAAATGGTTTGCGCTCGAAATTGGGTCAAGAGATTGCATAAGAAAACAATTTGATTTAATTGAAAATATGACTCAAGATGAATTAGATAAATTTCTTAAATCGGTTGAAATTGATGATTATTTTTTAGAGTTTTATTCGTTAGCGAAAAAAAATAATGTAAAGATTGCAATTGTTAGTGATGGTTTTGATTTAATTATAGATACAATAATGAAAAACAATGGGATAGATGATATTGATGTGTATACAAATCATTTAGAGTTTAAAGATGGTGAGTTTATAATGCAGTGGCCCAATATATCTATGGATTGTAAAAAAGAGTCAGGCACATGCAAATGCAAGATAGTGAACAGACTGAAAGATAACTATGACGAGGTATTTTATGTTGGAGACAGTGTTTCTGATTATTGTGTAAGTGATAAAGCTGATTATTTATTTGCCAAACATCGTTTATTAACATATTGTGAAGAAAAAAATATAAAATATATTCCATATGAAACCTTTAATGACATAATTAAAAATGAAAATCTTGGCTTGAGAAATGTAAATAATAGCAATACAGTTAATATTTCTTAAAAAATAAAGAAAAAATAGCAAAATATATCATTGAGTGACTTAAAATGTTTGTAGGAGGCTCATGAATACTATTTCTCAATATCATAATGTAAACTTTAAGGGGGCACAAACTCCGATCACCGCACCCGCAATGACTTCTATTTTTTATTTGAATGATGTACATGGGCAAACTGGTAAAATGGAAAGTTTAGCTACTGCGGCACAGTCTTTTGATACATTTGTGAAGGAAAATCCAAATGTAGATGGACTAAAAGTTGCGGCAGGTGATATTTTGATAGGTGAGGATAATGCAATAAATAAGGCTTCTATGGCATTTTTGAATTTAATAGGGTTACATGCGACAACATTAGGCAATCATGAATTTGATATTTTTGCTGAAAAATTAAGTAGTATTGTTGATAAGGCAAAATATAAGTTGTTAGGTGCGAATATTAATTTCCATAAAGAAATGCCGTTAAGAGAAAAAATGCTAAAATCATATGTTCAGGTGGTAAATAATCAAAAATACGGAATAATAGGGTTACAGCCACTGGATTTGGTTGAATCAATGCGATTGCCTGAATGTGTTGACGGAATTACTGTTGATACAGCGAATAAAACTTTAACACAAATTCAAGATGAAGTTAATAAATTAAAAAAAGACGGTATAAATAAAATAATTGTTCTTTCTCATACCGGATATGATTTTGAGAAACAAATTGCACAAAGAGTTAATGGGGTAGATGTTATTGTTGGAGGACATACTCACGAGTTATTTAAAGATATTAAACAAGATGAAAATCTGTTTTTCTCTCAGGAGGGGGAGCCTGTAATTATTACGCAAGCAGGAAAAGACGGAAAACATTTTGGTGTTTTAAACCTTGAATTTGATAAGAACGGTCGAATTGTAAGAGCGCAAAATAATATAGGTAATTCTAAAGATTATTCCCGAAACCTAACAATGAAAATGCTGAATAATATGATTTTAGGCAGCAGTGAAGTCGTAGGTGAGTTAAAAAATTCACAAGAAGCACCAGAAACATTAGCCTGTGAAAATCCGTATGCAAATTTTACAACAGATGCAATGAGAAGTGAGCTAAATACGGATATTGCGCTATTACAGGGTGGTAATATGCGTGGTGGTTTACCTGCAGGAAAAGTTACAGCCAGAGATTTGCAAAGCATCACTCCATTTAGGAACAGAATGGTTAAATATGAGCTCTCAGAAGATAAGCTTGTTGAAGCGCTACGCTGGGGGGCCGAGTCACTGAATGTCGGCGAAGGTAAACCCGGATATTTGCAAGTTTCAGGATTGCGCTATACTGTAACTAAAGATGGTAGGCTTGTAGCTGCTACATTTGTTGATAAAAATGGTAATGAAAAAAGTATCAATGTTAATAAACCAAATAAAAATAAGAAGTATACTGTAGCTCTTGATGATTTTTGTGCAACAAACGTTTTGTATCCTTCTTTAAGACAAAATAAGGAAAATTTTATAGAATACTATAATTTTGATAAAGACAAGCTAATGGTAGATTACGTTCGGAAAATGAATGGTAAACCATTTGAAATAAAAAAGGATGGAAGAATTAAAATTATTTAATTTCGTCTTTTTAGCCTTTGTTCTATAGTATTTATTGCTGATTCAACCCTGTAGGGTAAATCTTGCAAGATCTCTTGTGGTAAATCCCACCATTTTAATTCAAGAAGTTTTTCTATTATTTCCGGAGAAAATCTGTATTTAATTATTCTGGCAGGAGAACCAGCAACAATAGCATACGGTGGTACATCATGCACCACACTGGCGTTTGCTGCTATAACAGCACCATCACCAACAGATACACCATCAATAATAACGGCATTTTTCCCTATCCACACATCATTGCCTATGCTACACCCCTTAAAGTCTTCAAATTGAAATGGGTCATCAGGAGAGTTTGACGGTAAGAGCCCTCTTTTGTTGTGCAATCTGAAAAATTCTGCTGATACAGACAAATATTTCGTTGGGGGTTCATATGGTGCAATTGAAACATTAGGTGCAATTGCACAATATTTGCCAATAACTGTATTTTTTCCAATATAGCCACTATGAGCTATTTTTGTATGCTCTCCAATTTTATTTTCAGGAAAATTAACCGTTGGCATAAACGAATTTTGCTTCTGTTGCATTTGAGCATTTAACATAAACTATCCTCCTTGAGAATTATTCTATCATATTTTTTTTAGAAAAAATCATATAAATCAGTTAACTTTTTTGCCGATTAGGTAAGCTAGGGTTTTTTGAACAGGGTTTTTAGTCTCGTTTTGTTTCTTTTCAATTTCTAATAATTCTTCGTGTGTTTTTCTTGTTATTGGCACACCAACTACAGAACGAGCTAAAGCATCACTGGTAACAGATGTTAAAAGTACCGTGCTAAATGCGCCTAATAAGCTGCCATTGTATATTTTAGATAAAATGCTATGTGTAAATGCTAAAATATATGCTGATGAAGCAATACGTGAAACTTCTTGGATAGCACGACTTTTAGCGCTTTTGATTGCTTCACGTTTGTTGTTATTTGTGTATTGAACAGTCAGGTTGTAAGAGTCTGTTACAAGAAATATTGTTGAAATTGCACGAGCAAGGTTAATATTAAGCTGTGAAACTTTGTTTGCATCGTACTCGGCATGATTTGCTCCGTCAGCTTTTGTCATTATTTGATTTAATATTTTTTTTGCTTGTTCAATTCCTCTGTAGCCTGGGTCTTCAGGATTTATTCCTAAAACTTTAAATCTCTTTTCTAATGTTTGTATTAAATTTTTTACACCATTAATTTCAAGTTTGCTATTTATATATCTTGATTGAAATTCTTTATATATTTTAATTTCTTTTTCAGGTATTGTTAAAGCGGAATCTTTCCAAACAGGCAATTCTAATCTTTTTCTTAGATATTCTTTAAAATCAGTTTTTTGAAGCATTTCAGGCGTTATTTCTTCAGACGCTTCTTTCCCGAAATTTTTAATGCTTTTAGTTAGTGATTTGAATGTATTTTTTATTAAGAATACAGGTGCGAATATACCGTTAATAAATCTTTGTGGAATTGTAGTTGTATCACCTATAGGAATATTTTTAATATTTTTTTCATTTAAAATATCATCTAATGCTTTACCTTCGATATTTACTCCATCCACTTTCTTCAACTTATGAAGCGCTTGTTCAACAATATTATTGAGCATCTTTGATTGTGTAGGATCTAACGTTTTAACAAAATCTAATAATGTTTTTAATTGTTTTCTTTCAAAATAATAAGGAACTTTTGCCAAACCTTTAAAGGATGGGACAGTTGTTCTTTTAAAGAAATCTGAATTTTGAGGAGCAGGATTACTTTCAAAGAAATTATTTTGTATTATAACTAATGGTTTTTGAGGTTCATTTTCTTCAAGCTCAAAATTAGTTGGTTTTCGTTTTCTTTTATCGCCAACTATTAATCTTCCGACAGATGCCAGAAAACCTTTTTTGTTTTGCATTTCTTCATCCATTTTATCTAGAGTTTCCTTATTTGAAGGAAAAATTGGGCGGCCGACCAGTGCGCGTCCAATAACTTCAGAAGCTGCAACAGTGATACCTGAAGCTAGAAGAGCATTAGTCATGCTGCGGTTAATTTGGTTTTCAAATGTACCAAATAAAAGGTTTTGAATGTAAATATTCATACCTATTTTAGCAAATTCTTGGTTTGCACGAGAATGTCGTTGCTCTTCAGATGCATTTTTATTATTGGAATGTCTCATTGTTGTGTTAAACGCATCGTTAGATAGGAATACGGCATAAACTGCACCGGAAACAAATCTATTACCAAGGGCCATGTGTTTTGCTGAATATTGCCCTTTGTTAGGGTCAACTGATTTAAATCTTAGAACATTAATTTTTTCTTTTAATATGTCTTCAGGAATATAGAAACTGTTTCCGCTTTGTATTGGTGCATGACCTGCATTCGCCCTATATAAATTTTCCTGAATTTTTATGTAATTTGATAAACCAATAACATTTTTGTAATTTTGGACGATAGCATCATAATGTTTTGTTTCTTGAATTTTTTCATAGATTGAGGGTAGGAGTTTCCGTCCAAATTTATTATCAATTCCCCATACAGCCAAATCCTTGAACATAGTAATAGGAGAAATTAAAACTGAAAAAAACTTCCTGATAAGAGGCATTCTGGGGAGTTTTATAAGGTTCTCTTCGCTCAAATTGCTTGCTATATCGGCGGATAAACCAATGTGTTTACGGAAATTTTCTTTATTTTTTGCAGTGGTAATAAAATCATCTATAAATTTTTTATATAAAGTAAATTGTTCACTACTAATTTCTGAAAGGTTTTTGCTCATAAACCTTACAAGGTTTGCAGGAATGTTTTCAACTTTAAAACCCTTGAAAGATACTGTTTTGGTGTAGTTATCCTGCAAGGGTTTTTGTGTAATATTTGTATGGTTATAGGTAGATTTTTTCTGTAGGATTGTAGGTGAGTTACTCAGATGATTGGCTCTAAATTTCACAGATTTTGAGCTTACTCTTCGCCTTTTATGACTGTCTATATTTAAATTATGATGGTCTATTTTCAGCATTCTACGACTCGGTTGTATTCCAAGAGAAACTTTATTCTACTTTGAACAAAATAAAAAATAAATATACTTTTTACTTTTGTAACAAAACATGTTCCTACTCATGTTATAAAATCCATAAATATATATTTTGCTATCTGACGTGCGAACTGATACATTTATTTACACAAATTTTTATCACTTTTTTTTCTATATTTGTTCTATAATAAAGAAAAAATACGAGGTATATATGTTAAAAAAGAGAATTTTAGGTGCAGTTAAAAATGCAATTGAAAAAGCTATTAAGGCTGAAAAATTAGGACCAATGTCAATTAATGATAAATTTAATTTAGTTACGGAAACACCTAAAAATCTTGAATTTGGTGACTTTGCAGTTAATGTTTCTCAGTTGGCTCGTTGCGCAAAACTCGCCCCCCCTGTGATTGCGGAAACTATAAAAAGTTTTATTGAAATTGATGATGTTGAAATCAAAACTATTGCAGGTTTTATAAATTTTAAACTAGGTAATTCTTATATTGCTAATGTTGTTAAAGAAATTGTAACTCAAAATGAAAATTATGGAAGACGAGAACAAAAGGCATCTAAAGTACTAATAGAATACGTTTCCGCAAATCCGACAGGTCCTTTTCATATTGGACACGGACGCTGGGCAGCAATGGGAAGTGCTCTTGCTAATCTTATGAAATTTGCAGGTTATAATGTATATCAAGAATTTTACATTAACGATGCAGGGGCTCAAATTGACAACTTAGCTCGTTCAATGTATTTGCGCTTGCACCAATATAACGGAGTAAGTATAGATTTTCCTACCGATGAAAATGAAATAAAAAAATACTATCCCGGTGATTATTTAATTCCTGCAGCAGAAGAGTTCATGAAACAAAATCCTGAGTTCTATGCACTGAATTCAAAAGTAGAATTATATGATAATTTACAAAATTCACAAAAAGAGGTACTTAAAACATTTACTAAAGCTTATATGCTGAATTCGCAAAAAAGATTATTGGACACATTAAACGTTCAGTTTGACAATTTCTTTAGCGAAACTTCTTTATATCAAAAAAAATTGGTTGAAGATATTGTACAAAGAATGACAGAAAAAGAACTTACTTATAAAGAAGATGGCGCTTTATGGTTCAAGACAACAAATTTTGGTGACGAAAAAGATAGAGTTTTGATAAAAAATGATGGTAAATATACATATTTAACTCCTGACATAGCTTACCATATAAATAAACTCGAAAGAGGTTATGATAAGCTAATAAATATTTGGGGTGCCGATCACCACGGTTATGTATGTCGTATGAAAGCAGCATTGAATGGTTTAGGCTATAATCCTGACGCGTTAGAAGTTCTTTTGGGACAGTTAGTCAATCTGAAAATTGATGGAGAAGCTGTTAGGATGGGAAAAAGAAAAAAAATGGTTACTCTTGAAGAATTGGTTGACGAAGTCGGTGTCGATGCAACAAGATATTGGATGATTATTAGAGACATCAATACAACTTTAGATTTTGATGTTGAGTTAGCTAAATCTAAATGTGATGAAAACCCTGTATTTTACGTTCAGTATGCGCATGCTAGAGCTTGCTCTATTATGAGAAATGCTTTTGGTGAAAAATTAGATACAGTTGAAAATAAAATTAAGGAAGCAACTATTCAAGAAGATGAATATTCTCGATATTTAGCTTTGTTTGATGTTTCAGCTGAACACGAAGCACTTGCACCTATCTTTGAGCAAGATGCATCTTCTGTAGAAGCAGCTAAAAGATTAGTTCTTAAGCTAGAAGAATTTAAGTCTATAGTTGAAACATGTGCTGAACAAAGAGCGCCATATATCTTGTGTAAATATTTACAAGAATTAGCTGCACAATTCCATCAATTCTATGCTGTTTCAAGAGTTATATCTAACGATAAAGCCCTAACTCTTGCAAGATTAACAATAGTCAAGGCTTTTAAAACAGTTTTAAGCACTGGATTAACTTTATTAGGTATTTCTTCTCCTGCTAGGATGTAAGTTTATCTGCTCGTCTTGCATTAGCCATTAAAGTATGTGCTAAAAAGACTAGGCTCAGCCTGAGAGGCAAAGGACGGCCGTCTCGTTCGTCTTTGTGCACGCTCTTTGTGATTCTAGATGTAGAATGATAACTACCATTTTCAGAAACATAGATTAATTTAATACCATCTTTGTTGCCGCTAACTCTCAAACTAGCGTTATCTGGTGCATTTAAAGCAATATACATAAGCTCTGGCTGTGCAGCCTTAAGTTCGTTTACAAGGTTGTTTCCAAGCTCACGTTTATCTATTCTTTCTACATAACTACCTTTAAAAACAGGTCTTACGCCAATGGAATTAATTTTCATTTTTTACCTCACCCAATTTTTTATTAGAATATCATATATTAGTATCTAAAAGCAACATTTGTTATTTTTTATTAATTTATAAAGATATTTAGCTAACCCAACCCCCATGGAAAAGCATGTAGGTTGAATTCTAGTTGCTGCTTGCGCATAAAAATCTGCACCTAAGCAACGGCCAACTACAAACAAATTTCTAAAGTTCTTTACCACAAGGCTTTCCAACGGGATAGAATATGTTTTTTGTACATAATTTAGAGTTGAAGAGTCTTTTTTTACCGAATGAATATCTACTGGATAATTGGAAAAGGCTACAGGGGTCTCAAATTTTCTTGCATTATAAATATCTTCTTTTGTAAGTGTATATTCACATTCAACTCTCCTAGATTCTCGAATACCTAGCTCATCTGCTACTTTGAAAATATATGCATTCTCGAAACCAGGAAAATAAATTTTGCAGAAATTTAATAGTCGATTTATTACTTTTAAAGCCTCTTCCTTAATCTCTGAAATTTTATCTGAAGTTAAGCAAGAATAGCTTTTATCTGATATTATTCTTGGACAATTAAAAGCTACTTTGTCTAACTCTCCAGCAATAGTAAAAAGCTGAAAATATGCTCTATCAGTGTCTTTTAGAATATTCTTTTTTACTGCATCTTCAAAAAAGGGGCTTAATGCCCAATTTACATTGTTGTCCCAAGTGTATGCCGTAGAAAAATGAATATCATTATCTATAAAGTGAGCAGTTGTAACATTGCGATCCTTATCAGTTAATAATAGCCAGTCTGCAAATTTTTTTTTGTTAATTCCAGAGGCAATAAATCTAAGAGACATTGCTTGCACTCCACTATCAGATAAAAATGATGCGCCACAATCTTTTGAAAAATCAGCGTCTCCAGTTGCATCAACAAAAAACTTTGCTCGAATTTTTTCATTTTTTAATATTTTAATATTATCATTATGTTTCGATACGTTATAAATAAAAGATGAAGTAACTCTGGGGTAATTCGACACGATAGATAATGATAATATTTCTCTTTTCTCCTTGTCATTATTATCGATATATATCGTGTCGTAACAACTATCAGATATTACATTAACGCCTACAGAATTTAACAATTTACTCAGCACATCTGGCAGCACTATAGGATTAAACCAACCCTTATTTCCATCACCATATGTGATTTGAGCTTTTTGCTCGCGCAAAAGTTTTATAAGTTCATCAAAAAATTCAACATTTAAATCTTGTGAGTCGGTTTTCATTGCTGGCACTACTAATTGAGAAGTAATAGCGCCTCCCAAATATTTTTTTTCTTCAATTAATAATGTTTTTAACCCAAGTTTGCCAGCTTGCCATGCACAAGCACAACCTGCTGTACCCCCACCAATAATAATTATATCGTAGTTTTGTTCCATGTTTTTTTAAACCTACTTGAAGTAATTCTACCTGAATTTTTAGCTTCTTCTTCACGACGCTCAATTATAGCCTCAGGAAGGGCTGTTAAATTTTCGTCACGATAAAATACACCAGCCGTTGTTTTTAAGAGCCCTAAATCGACATCCTCGAGTTTGTATTTTATCAATTTCGGATTTTTGGTCGCAACAGTACCTATATTTTTTCCTTTTTGATCTATCGAGCGACCAACGTTAAATCCTGCTTCTATCATTGCTGCTCGAACAGCAACTGAAGATGAATATGTTATAAGAACTCCATCGTCATCTAAAAGTCTAAAAAGTACTTTAAAAAACTCTAAAGTCCATAAAGTTGGTAGTTTTTTAGGCGTAAATGCATCTAAAAAGATAAAATTATATTTCTTGTCTAAAAGCAAAACACTCTTTCTTGCATCATCAGTATGGAAGGTAATAGTAGTTTTCTCTAATTTATTGCTTTTCAACCCTTTTTTCGATCTAGCCGAAACATAATGATAATATATATTATGTAAAAAGGCGGCAAACATATCTTTAGACGGTATTTTTATTGACCCTAAAATTTTTCGGGCAAATAAAAGGCTTAAATTCCTCCAATTTATGTACTTAACACCTTCTGTTTTTATAAATATATTTATTAGCTGACTAATTGGCATCGACAAGTTGATGTTACTGCACATAATTAAAAAAGCATTGATACAATTATCTATTTTTTGATGTTTTAAGAGTGGAGATATGTTTACTAAATTTTTATCATATTCTAATGCATCAATATGAATATCCATAGTTTTATCTAGCTTAATTATTTCATTAAGTGCAGTTTTTGTATTGTATCCAATACCATAGCAGATATCCAATATTTTAACTTTATCATTTTCTATAATATAATTTAAAAAATTACTAGCTTCTAAAAATTTCTCGTAACTTTCAGAATACGCCCCGTATGTAGAATGATAAATATCCTCAACTTTATTATTATACAAACCAACACTTCCATCATTAGTTTTGCAAAATATTACCTCGCCCATATAAATTGCCTTATTTGTATATTTATGATTTAATTATATTACAAAATTCGGGAGATTTATACATGGAAAGAACATTTATAGCTGTAAAACCAGATGGTGTAAAAAGAGGACTTGTAGGTAATATTATAGAACGTTTTGAGCGTAAAGGTTATAAGATTATTGCTATGAAAATGCTGCAACCTACTTTAGAAATAGCTGCACAACACTACGTTGAGCATGTTGGCAAACCTTTTTATAACAGGCTAATAAACTATATTACGAGCGGGCCGATTGTTGCCATGGTTGTGGAAGGTGATAATGTTGTAAAGGGTGCAAGACACATCATGGGCTCAACTAAGCCTGATGAAGCTGAAGTAGGAACTATCAGAGCTGATTTTGCTCAAAGAATGGAATATAATGTCGTGCATGGCTCTGATTCTGTTGAAAGCGCTGAAAGAGAAATTTCTATTTATTTCAAACCTGAAGAAATATGCAGAGACTGGAAAACTACATTAGATATCATTATGGAAGATGAAAAATAGTTATTTTGATTTTGAATTAGTACATATATGTAAAAAGACTGGCGCTAGAGCTGGTCTTTTACATACTCCGCACGGTGATATTGAAACACCTATTTTTATGCCTGTTGGAACTCATTCTACAGTAAAAACATTAACTAATGAGCAAATAAAAAATACGGGTGCCCAAATTATATTGTCCAATTCATATCATTTATATTTAAGACCTGGACACAAATTGATAGAAGAATTTGGCGGTATCCATGGGTGGATGAATTGGGATAAACCAGTATTAACAGATAGCGGGGGATTTCAAGTTTTTAGTTTAGCTAATAATAGAAAAATAACTGAAGAAGGCGTTGAGTTTCGAGATACAAAAGATGGGAGTAAACATTTTATATCTCCGGAAAAATCTATGGAGATACAGCAAAGCATAGGTGCTGACATAATTATGGCCTTTGATGAATGCTCTCCGTATCCTTGTGATTATAAAACAGCTAAGTTTGCTATGGATAGAACACACCGTTGGCTAAAAAGATGTATCGCTGCGAAATATAGCGATAAACAAGCTTTGTTTCCAATTGTGCAAGGTGCATTTTTTGAAGATTTAAGAAAAGAAAGTGCAAATTTTGTTTCTCAATTTGATGCAGTTGGTTATGCTATTGGTGGGCTTAGTGTTGGAGAGCCTCACGATGTAATGAATAAATTTACAGAACTTACTGCTTCATTATTACCCCAAAATAAACCTAGATATCTAATGGGCGTAGGTACAACCGAAGACCTATTAGACGGGGTTTTAAGAGGAATTGATATGTTTGATTGCGTTTTACCTACGCGAAACGCTCGCCACGGTTCGTTTTTCACGCATGAAGGACGTAAAATTATTAAAAATAAAGAGTTTGAGAGAGATAGCTTACCTCTTGATCCGCTATGCGATTGTTACACTTGTCGCAATCATTCCAGGGCATATATCAGACATATTTTTAGACAAAATGAATCAACAGCTCAAACTTTATTATCGATACATAATATACAATTTCTCATCAATTTGGTAAAAAGAGCTCGTTTGGCTATTTTAAATGATGAATACGATAAATTTTACAACGAAGTATTCAGAAATTTATAAGTTTATTTCTTCTGCATTAACATCAAGCGGAATATCCAGCTCTTCTTCCGTAGATACAGGCTTTATAGGCATTCCGACAGTTCTTTCAACGCCGGCCACAGATGTGTTATATTGCATTAAAGCATTGTAATAATTTAGTTGAGCGTTTCTGTAAGTAATTTCTGCATCTTTTAATTCTATAGCATCACCAAAACCTGTTCTGTAGCGGCCTGCAGCTATTTCATACTGTAACTGCGCTTCATTCATTGCTTGATGAGCTACAGGCACACTATCTCTAGCATTTATGTATTCAATATAAGCCGTTTTTACATCCAAATACACGTCATTCTTCTTACGGTCAAGCTCGGCCAAATCACGTTCATGTGTTGCTTTTGCCTCATCAACTTGTTTTTTTAGTAGCATGAAGTTAGATGTCGGATACGCTAATCTTATACCTGCTTGATATCCATAATTATCAGCATAATGAATCCCCCCGAGGGTATAGCTTCCAAAGCCTCTTAAATCCGGAGTAAAGGCTAACTTTGATGAAGTTATCATAATTTTAGATGCTTCTGCTTTTTTTGCAACTGATTGCAATTCCGGTCTTAAGCTATATGCTTCTTCTATAAGGCTATCGAAATTTAAATCGTAATTTTCTATCTCCATTTTATCAGTAACATTATAGTTAGAATATGCCGGCAGCCCCATGGTGTTATTTAGCTGCGCTTTTGCAGATTCTACTTGGTTTTTTGCTTTAATTAAATCTAATTTAGCGTTACTTAAATTATATTCTGCAGTAACAACATCTATTTTTGATTTAGCACCTACATCATATGCAGCTTTCGCTTCTAAATAATGAGTGTTAAATTTATCAACAGTGGATTGCAAAACTTGTTGTTGTCTAAGCATAAATAAATATTGATAATAAGCTGATTTTACACTATAAACAGTATCATTTATAGCAGTTTGTATGTCTGAAACCGTAGCCTCATGAGAACGTTTGGCAATTTTAACTTGCTGATTTGTTTTACCAAAATCGAATAGCAGCAACGAACCTTCAACTGCCATAGCATTCCACAAATCATATTTCATTTTTGGAAATTTAAAATTAGTAGCTAACATTTTGTTTTTCGAATACGAAGTTCCTAAGCTAAATTGAGGAAAATAATTTGCCCAAGCTTGTGCAATTTTTGACTTATAAATATCAGAGTTGCTAATAGCATAACGTATTGTCGGATTATTATATAAACCTAATTTTACGCAATCATCAACTGAAACCAGAACATTTTCTTCGACTCCGCCTTTTATAATTGTTGTAGATTCTAAAACTTCCTCTGCTAAAACATCATTGCTGATTTTATCGGCTAATGACTCTTGGCGCTCGTAAATAGTCATTTTTTCCTCAGCATTTTTCGCTTGTCTTTGTTCCTTTCTGCTTGAGTTAGCTAAATCTTCCTGAATCTGTGCTATAGTCTTAATTTCTACCTTTGAGTTTTCAGTATTTTGTACTTGATGAGCAGTTATATTCGTTTTTGAATTCTTTTGGATAGCAGGTAATTTAATTTTTTTCCAGAACGGAACTTTTTTATCTTCAGTTACAGTAATTTCGGATTTTTCAATATTATCAATTGTTTCCGCAGATGTTGCTAACACCGGCAAAGAATAATTTGTCATCAAAGACAACAACATTGTTGTTACAAATATTTTTTTCATTTTCAAACCACTTACACTATTTAACATTAGTATGTCCTATTTTTTTAAATTTTTCCATAACTTTATCAGTAAAATCTTGAACCAAAACATAAAAAGCAGGAACAAGAAGAGTACCTAATGAACTTGCAGCCAACATTCCCCAGAATACTGTAACACCAACAGAAATTCTGGATTCAGCCCCTGCTCCTTTTGCAAGCAACAACGGAGCAACACCGACTACAAATGCAATAGCCGTCATACAAACTGCCCTAAATCTTAATCTTGCACCTTCAATAGCCGCTTGTTCAACAGTTTTGCCGTTTTCTTCGTGTTGGACTTTAGCAAATTCTACAATTAAGATAGCTTGCTTCGCAGCTAAACCAATAAGCATAATCAAACCAACCTGTGCATACAAGTCGAAAGCTTGTCCACCCACATGCGAAGATATGAATACACCTATTAAGGCTCCAACTGTTGCAACAGGTGTAATTAAAAGAACCGAAACAGGAATCATCCAGCTTTCATAAAGAGCAACAAGGAACAAATAAACAAATAGCAAGCATAAACCTAACACAGCACCTGTGCTTCCTGTAGACTCTATTTCTTGTCTTGATGTACCGGACCAAGCAAAGTCCATGTCTTTAGCTAATTCAGTATTAGCTAATTCTTCCATTGTTTTCATTGCCTGACCTGAGCTTTTACCGGTTGCAGGAGAACCGTTAAACTGTACGGATCTGTATTGGTTAAACCTATTTATTACAGTAGCCCCTATATCTTTTCGTAAAGTCACTATAGTTGAAATAGGTACCATTTTACCATTTTTATTTTTCACATAAATATTATTCAAATCTCCAGGATGACGTCTATATAGAGAATCTGCTTGCATTTGAACTCTAAATACCCTACCCATTTTATTGAAGTCATTTATGTAATATGTACCAAAGTTCGATGCTAATGTCGAATATAGATCTTGCAAATTAACACCTTGTGCTAAAGCTTTTTCTGTATCTATATCCACATAATACTGCAGCATATTCGCTTGGTATGTGTGATAAACATTACTTAAACCGGAATTTTGATTTGCTTTCATCATAAATTGATTCGCTATATTTGCTATATCTATAGGTGAATGCTGACCTTTTGAAAGCATCTGAAACTCAAAACCACCATGCATACTCATACCGGATATAGCAGGAGGTGCAAATATGTACATTGTTCCTTCAGGAATCGGTGCCACAGCCGCATATATTCTGTTTTGTATTGCGGTATGTGATAAATCGGTAGGTTTTCCTTGTATGTGTCTGATTATTTTATTAAATACATTTAACTCTCTATATTCGAAGTCTTTCAATTCAAATACAACAAAAGCCGTATTTGAACCATTCATTCCAACAAATGCCATTGTTTTTTCTATTCCATCAATATCTTCAACAGCTTTTTCTACCGCTTTCGTATAATCGTCAGTTCTGTTTAGTGAACTACTTGCCGGTAGTTGTATCATTGACAAAAGTACGCCTTGGTCTTCAGTCGGAATAAACCCTGTTGGCGTAAATTTAAATAATAAACCTGTTAATAAACAAAGAGATAAAAAGACTGTAAGTGTAAGTTTTTTATTATAAACAAAAACTGCCACAGCCTTCATATAATATTCTTCTGTAAAGTTTTTAAACCAATTATCAAAAGCTCTTATAAACTTAGGCTTGTCTTCTTCCTTTTCTACCTTCATAAAAATTGAACATAAAGCAGGAGACAAAGTTAGTGCAACAATTGCAGACAACATAATTGAAACAGCTATACAAACTGCAAATTGCTTGTACATAAGTCCGGAAAGTCCAGGCACAAAGGCAACAGGGACAAATACAGCCATTAAAACCAATGCCATGGCAACTAAAGCTCCGCCAACTTCTTCCATAGTTAGTTGCACAGCCTCTTTTGTTGATTTTCCTTCTTCAATATGCCGTTGAACGTTTTCTACAACGACAATAGCATCATCAACTACAGTACCAACAGCCAAAACCATTGCAAATAGAGTTAATGTGTTTATTGACATTCCGAATATAGGCAAGAAAGAAAAGGTACCAACCAATGAAACAGGAATAGCAAATAACGGAGCCAATGTCGCTGTAATAGAGCCTAAAAATAAATAAGTTAACGCTATAACTATAGCAGAAGCTTCAAAAATTGTTTTGGTAACTTCCGCCATTGATTCCTTGACAAAATCTGTTTCATCCCTTGCAATTTGTACGCTTATTCCTTCAGGTAGAGATTTTTGAATCCTTGGCAATTGTTTTTTTATCGCGTCAGCAACCTGAATAGCATTTGCGCCCGGAACTTGTATAATTTGCATCATTGCAGTGGGGGCACCATCGAAACGTCCGATAGAAGCATATGTCTGCGCACCTAACTCAACTCTTGCCACATCTTTTATTCTAATTTTTGACCCATCTGTATTTTCTCTGACAATTATATTTGCAAATTCTTCCGGATCTGACAGACGACCTTTAGTTCTTAAAGTAACTTGTAATTTTTGTGGATCAAGCATAGGTAATGCGCCAAATGAACCTGCTGATACTTGAGTATTTTGCGCCGCAACAGCTGCTTGAATTTCCGATGTTGATACACTTAAATTAGCCATTTTTTGAGGATTTAGCCAAATTCTTATACTATATTCACCTGTCCCGAATACGGTAACTTCACCAACCCCTTTAATACGGGCAATTTCATCCTTAATAAAAATTGAAGCATAATTGGATACATCCAATTGAGAAACCGAATTATCAGGAGAAGTAACAGCTAATATCATCAAACCTGCCCCTGCAACCTTAGTTTTTGCTGTAACACCCAAGCGTTTAACATCCTCAGGTAAACGTGGCTCAATTTGTGAAATACGGTTTTGCGTATTAACAAGGGCTATATCTTTATTAGTACCGATATCAAAATAGACTACTGCTGAATATGAGTTATCTTGAGAAACAGATGTCATATAAATCATATTTTCAACACCATTAACCTGTGATTCAATCAATGATGCAACGGATGATTCGATAACATCAGCACTTGCTCCCGGATAGGAGGCAGAGATAGCAACCTGAACAGGTGTAATATCAGGATACTTTTCAAGTTTTAAACTTGACATAGCAAGAACACCTACTAATGTTATAAATATTGATATTACAATCGCAAAACGAGGCTTTAATATAAATAAATACCAATCTTTTCCGTTTGCTTGTTTATTACTGTTATTCATTTGTTTCAATCCGTCTCTAATTCAGTCTATGATTTATTTTTATCTGTTTCTACTCTTGTTTCTTTAGATTCAGTGTCGTCTTTAGGTTTTTCAAGGACAGTTACTTTTGAATTCGGTCTGACACTTAATATACCTTTAGAAATAACCTTATCACCTGCTTTTAAACCGCTTTCAACAATCCAATAGCCATCATATTGCCTATCAGCGACAATAACTGAAGGAATAGCAACACTTTCATCATTTACGGTGTATACAACCATCCCATTTAATGTTTCTTGTACAGCTTCTTGAGGAACCAATACGACTTTTCTTGGTTCTTTAGCCGTAATTTTTACATTCACATAATCACTTGGTACAAGGACAGAATCAGGGTTACTAAATGTCGCGCGTAAGCCGATAGTCCCAACAGTCGGGTCTACTTCGTTATTAATAAACTCAACTTTGCCTCTATGAGAATACAAGGAACCATCAGCCAAGGTTAGTTCAACTACACTGTCTTTTATTTCTTTTTTCTCATGTCTTTTAAAATTCAGGTAATCTTCACTTTTTAAATTAAAATAAGCGTATATCGGGTCAACACTTACGATTTTTGTGATTGCCCCAACGCTCGGGTCAACCAAGTTACCTTCAGTAATAAGTATTTTACCTATTTTTCCCGTAATAGGAGCAGTTACTTTTGTATAACTTAAATTCAAATTAGCGTTTGATAATTGAGCTTTTGCGGCCGAAACTGATGCTTTCGCCATATCTCTTTTGGCTAAAGCTTGATCATAATACGACTTACTTACATAATCTAACTTTACAAGTTCATCGGCTCTTTTCAAGTCTTTTTCCGCATTTTCATAATCAGCGTTAGCTTTTTCTAAATTTGCTTTTGCTTGATTTACGGCAATAATATAATTATCTGGCTCAATTAAAAACAATTGAGCGCCTTTTGGGACAATTGCACCCTCTGTAAAATATGATTTTTTAATCCAACCTTGAACTCTAGCCACTACATCAACCGAATATTTCGCCTCCAAACGACCTGTAGATAGTAAAGTATCATATATTTCTTTTTCAATAACATCTGCCAACTCCACATTTGGCGGACGTTTCTTATCCGCTGCGTGCAAGTGTCCAGTTATTACTCTTTTGATAGATAACAAAGCTATAACCATTAAGGCTACAACTCCGATGATAAACAAAATTTTCTTATTTTTTGTCTTTGTCATTATTGTTTCTCCATGCCCAAGCTAATTTATTATAATGTTATTATAATAACATATAACATAAAAATTTATTTTTGTCTATTTGTAAATTTTTATAGAGCGAATATCATTTCTTATTGTTGTTTTTATATTACGAGCAAATCTTCTGGCTTTCACAAGCATTTTTTTCTGACTTAAAATTAATCCCACAAATATTAAAAATACGGCAAATATCTGAACTGCTGATAAAAATTCGTTTAAGAACAGTACTCCAAAAATTATTGCAAAAACCGGTTGTAAATAGAGAAAAGCCGATGCTTTGCTTGCAGAAAGAGTACACATTGCAAAATTATATAAAGCATAATCAGTAACCGTAACAAGTCCCAGATAAATTATCACAAAGAATGTCATATTAAGATTTATATGAAAACCGTTGCCTTGAATGAAATTTAACAAGGTAAAAAAGAGAGCTCCAGACATTGTTTGAAAAGCGGCCAAAAAGAACGGCGGATATCTATCCATTAAATATTTTGTTGTGATAATGCTAACTGTAGTCATTATTACAGCCATAAATTCTAAAGCATTACCCAATAATGGTCTTGGCGCAATTTCCGTTGCTGTTGAATTGCATGATAACATTATTGAACCGACTATTGCGATTAAAAAACCGCCAAAAGCTGCTACCGGTACTTTTTCACGCAAAACCAATATAGCACCCAAGGTGATAAACAACGGTAACATTGAACACACAATACCTGCTTGAGATGATGTTGTGTAATTTATTGCATTAGACTCAAATAAATAGTACAAACAAGGCTCACAAATTGTCATTAAGAATAAGAGTCCTATATCTTTTTTTCGAATTTTTATATTTCTATAAACAGTAACCATGAAGGGCATAAACACCAATGCAGAAATCATCATTCTAAACATCATCATTGTTGACGGTTCATATTCAAAAAGAACGACCTTCATCGCTAAAAATGATGCACCATAAGTAATCATACAGAAAAAAAGCGAAATGTATGCAAACATTTCACGTCTTTTCGTTATATCAGCTTTGCTAAAGGTTTTAAGCATCAAAGCCTCCAACATGGTTAACAAAAATTATTGTACTATCAAAATCAATGCATGCAAGAGTTTTGAATAAAAAAAAATACCACATTTTTGTGGTATTTTTTCTATAATTTTGCACCCTTAGGAACAACTGTTATTCCACCTGAAGATACATAAAAACCTCTGGCTTCGTCTTCTTCTTTGGAAAAGCCTATTTTAACGTGTGCAGGTATTTTTACATTTTTATCTATGATTGCCTTTCTAATTTCGCAATATCTACCTATTTCAACATTTTCCATCAAAATTGAATCAACAACATTTGAAAAACTGTTAATACGAACTTTGGGTGATAACACACAACGTGAAATACTACCACCTGAAATAATACAACCTTCGGAAACCATAGAATTTGTTGCGGTTCCTACACGTTCACCTTCTTCCCATATAAATTTAGCGGGAGGATAATTGTAATTAAAAGTCCTTAAAGGCCAACTTTCTGAATATAAATTCAATTCAGGTTGATAGCTTAATAAATCCATATTAGCTTGCCAATATGCATCAACCGTTCCGACATCTCGCCAATAACCTGCTTCTGTCGGAGCCATACCCGCAAATTCATTTTTTGAAAAATCATAAACAAAAATTCTTGAGCCATTATTAAGCATGTTTGGAATAATATTTTTTCCAAAATCGTGGCTTGAATTCTCATTTTTGCTATCTTTAATTAACTCCTTTGTTAGTATAGAAGGATTAAAAACATAATTTCCCATTGACGCTAAACAGTATCCGTCTCTGCCCGGAATTGTTTTTGGCTTATGTTTAGGCTTTTCAATAAAACCGGTTAATCTCCAGTCATCATCAACTTCTATAATTCCATACTCACTTGCCAATTCAACGGGGACAGGAATTGCAGAGATAGTTAAGTCAGCTTTTCTTTTTTTATGATATTTAAGCATCTGACTTACATCCATCTTATATATATGATCCCCTCCAAAGACAAACACGTACTTTGCACGTTCGTCCTCAATTTGGTTTAAGTTTTGATAAATAGCATCAGCGGTACCTTTATACCAAGCACCATCTGTTCTCATTTGTGCCGGAACCAAATCAACATATTGATTTAAAAACGGAGACAACACCCATCCTCGGGTAATATGTTTATTCAAGGAGTCAGATTTATATTGAGTTAAAATTTTAATTTTATAAAATCCGGAATTAATAAAATTATTAATAACAAAGTCAATAATTCTATATCTTCCGCCAAATGGGACAGCTGGTTTTGCCCTATCTCTCGTAAGGGGATAAAGTCTTTTGCCCTCACCACCTGCTAAAATCATAACCAATACGTCATTTAAAACCATAAAAAGCCTCCTGTTTCTTTAATTGTACAAAATTTTAGTAGTTTTAGCAAGATTTTTTATATTTTAATATAAAACAGAATCAACTAACTCCCTAAAAGCTCCATCTCCACCGTTGGCATGTGTGATTTGTATCCCTTTTATAGCTTTTACTTTATAGTTTGCATTTGGAACGGTAAAGTTATTCGGAATATAGCTAAGAACTTCCAAATCATTGACATCGTCACCAATATAAGCAACTTGGTCAAGGTTAGGTTATATTTTTTTATCAATTCTAAAACGATAGGAAACTTAACTCGTATATCCTGATAAACATCTTCCAACGAAAATCTATTAGCAATATAGTCAATAGCACTGGATTTATCTCCTGAAATTATTGCTAATTTAATATTATTTTTTATAAGTAAAGAAACACCCATAACATCAAGAAAGGACAACCTTTTAGATGTACTACCATCACAATTAACTATTACTTTTCCATCAGTAAATATGCCGTCAAAATCACTTATAATTAGTTTAATCTTGTTGTCTATCCTCAGCATCTTTTTTCTCTTCCTCATATTTATTCAGTAATTCTTCCACAATTAAATCATTCCCGTATTCTTCCGGATGAGAAACAGATGTTAACTCTTTATCAAACTCTTTAATAAGATTAATGCTATTTGCGGTTGAGCCCAAAACCAGATATTTTCCATTAATTTCCACTACATGAAGATTTTTATTTGCACCCAATGACTGAGTAGAAATAACCTTAAATTTATTTAGGTTTAACGATTTATCATTTTTTACTAATTTTGAGGAATTAAAAATATTTAACTTTTTATACATCCACGCGGTTAAATAAATTAATCCGATTACGATAAGTAAAGATAAGAGTGCACGCAAAACATCAGTTTCATGCATTGTTCCATGCGACAAAATATTATCTAAAGGCATGTCTGAGCCAAATGTATCATCTACTTCCGCTATCACAGGTAATGCAAGTACAAACATATTAATTATTATAAGCCCCAAATTTTTCATATTAAAATAGTATCATAGTTATTTAAAAAAATATGTTAAACGTTACAAAAATTATAATTTTGCCAATTCAATGAATTTTTTTGCTTCATTTATAGGTACAGCGAATCCGATACCTATGTTTGACTTGTTATTATCCGGATTGAATATCGATTGACTTATCCCTATAACTTCACCTGATGCATTAACCAAAGGACCACCGGAGCATCCGGGATTGATAGCCGCATCAGTTTGAATTCTGTTCCTTGTGTAGTCAATTCTTGAAATAATACCAGTTGTTAAGGTTCCGTTAAATCCAAAAGGGTGACCGATAGCCAAAACCTTTTGTCCCGTTTTTATCATTTCTGAATTACCCAATGAAACCGTTTCCAATTTTTCATTGGTATCAATTTTTAGCAGTGCTAAATCATTATCTTTACCCATCATGGCCAATACTTTCGGTTTATAAACTCGCCCATTTGCAGTTGTTATTTCAATTTCAGTTGCGCCTTCTATTACATGCGAGCTCGTTAAAATAACACCATCCGCCCTAATAATGCAACCTGTTCCGCTTGAAATTCCATCTTTAGTATCACATTCAATAGAAACTATGGCAGGAGTTAATTTTTCATAAACAGTAATATTAATCTTTTCTTCCGAGTTATATTCACTATTTAAAAATGGTAGTGCATATCCATCATTTTGCAGCATAAATAATAAACTTGCCGCTAAAATTAAACTCTTTACTCTCATAAACGTCCCCTCTATTGCAATTTTATTAAAACATTTAAGAAATTTTGTTAAATCCAATACATAAGTGCTTAGAAGGATAATCCAATTTATTATAAAAGATTAAAAAATATTTTAATGATTTATAGTAATTTTTATTTTATAATGTTCTTAAGGAAGAGGGATTATGCTAAATTCAATTAACACAACAGCACAAAAATATATTAAGGAACTAAAATCCATATTGAACTCTCATTCTGTTTTGAGTACCCCTGAAGATATATATAGTTATACATATGATTGTAATTGTGAAATAAAAGATTACGAAAAGCCCTTAGCAGTCGTACTGCCTTCTTCAATAGAAGATGTTCAAAATATTGTTAAATTTTGCAATAAGTACAAACTACCTATAGTGCCTCGAGGAGCAGGAACAAACCATGTCGGAGGTTGTGTTGCAAAAAATGGAGGAATTATAATACATTTCTCAAAAATGAACAAAATAATCGAAGTTTCTCAAGAAAATCTATATGCCAGAGTTCAACCGGGGGCAATAATCGGTGACATCCAAAACGAAGCAGAAACTTTGGGATTATTTTTTCCGCCAGACCCATCAAATCTTAAAGTTTCGACTATAGGCGGAGCAATTGCTCTTAGCTCAGGAGGGCCAAGAGGTCTAAAATATGGTACAACTAAAGATTACATACTAAATTTAAAAGTAATATTAGCAGACGGAAGTATTATAGAAACGGGAAGCGATTGTTCAAAAAATGTTACGGGCTATAATTTGACCCAACTGTTTGTCGGTTCAGAAGGCACATTAGGAGTCATCGCAGAAGCAACCTTAAAATTAATCCCAAAACCTGAAACTAACAAAATTCTTTTAGCTTATTTTGAGTCCATTGAAGATGCTTCAAAAGGTGTTAATGACATTTTGGAAGCCGGAATTATTCCATCTGTCGTTGATTTGCTGGATAAATTTACTTTAAAAACTATAGAAGAGTTTCGCCCGTCAGGTATTAATGCTGAAAAAGAAGCTATGTTATTTATTGAAATTGATGGTTCAGCTTCAACAATAACAGAACAAGAACAAAAAATTGCAAAAATATTGAAAAATGCTGATATTCAATTTATAAAAACAAAAGAACAATCAGAAAATTTTTGGACTGCAAGAAGAGCCGCCTTTGGCGCTACGTCTAAACTTAAAGGAAATGTAATAACAGAAGATGTAGCTGTCCCCAGAATAAATATTCCAAAACTGGTTAAAGGAATAAAAGAGATTAATAATAAATACAACCTAACCGCTTGTATTATGGGGCATGCAGGAGATGGAAACATTCATCCTAATTATGCCTTGGATTTTAGTGATACCGATGAAATGGAAAGATTCTATAAAGCTAAAGATGAATTATTCAAATTAGCCCTAAACCTAGGCGGAACGCTTTCCGGGGAACATGGTATCGGCTTTGAAAAAGCACAATATTTACAAGGCGCTATAGGTATTAAAGCATATTCTATATCAAAACAAATTAAACAAATTTTTGATCCTAACAACATAATGAACCCGGGGAAACTTTTTATTCATTAAATGAACAATTTAAAAGACAAACTTATTAAACATATTAAAAGAGAAGGCATTGAGCTAAGAACTGATACTAAAGCTCGTGGCAATTTAGGTTTTTATAGAGAAAATAGAATAGATATTCATAAAAAGCTACCTGACGATAAATTTATAGAAGTTTTACTTCACGAATATGCACATGTTATTCATAAACGAATAGAACCTGATATGGCCAAAACCGGTGGTACTCTAAAAACCATTTTCGGTAATGACTGTACGGAAGTAATACAGGAAGAATTAAAACAAGTTACATACTTGGTCGATGAAAATGCTTTATCTGAAAAATTAGACGCTATGAAATATGCATATAAAATAAAAATAAAAGCTTACGAAAACCTTATAAAAAAAGAATACCCTGAGTTTTTAAAAAGTAAACCATTTAAACAATTTGAAAAATATATCCGACACTCGGACGCAAGATTTTTACTAAAATATGATAAAGTAAGAATCTTAACCCCATTTCTTAAAAGAGAAAAATATTACTCAATAGGTACAATAGAAAAAGATTTTCCCAAAATGCCTATATCTTTTGTTTATTATATAAAAATTGTTTCATTAACTCGCAAATCAAAAAACATACAAAAAAGAAAAAACAAACTAAAAAAATATTACGAACGTCCATCAGAATTATTTGCTAGGTTCATACAGGCATTTTATAAGTTCGAGAATGACATAAAAGAGTTAGCCCCTACAACTTATACCATATTTCAAAAAAAACTATGTGAAGATGATTTTAAAGGGCTTTCAAAAATAATTGCAATTTTGCACGAAAATAGTTTATAATAGAAAAAAACTTGAGGAGATATTATGAAAAAAGCATTCACACTTGCAGAAACCTTAATCACTGTAACTATTATAGGTATTATTGCATCATTAATGATGGCTCAATTATCAAAGGTAAAACCTGATGAAAATGCAATGCTTTATAAAAAATCTTTTTACACAATACAAGATGTTGTTCGCACACTGGCTAATGATGTTGACAAATATCCTGATAGCTCAAATATATTTATGACTAAACCGACAAATGCACCAGGAGATAGCTATCAACTATACTTTTGTAATAACGTTTACAATGAATTAAATACAGTCGGCAAAAATAACTGTTCAAGCAATGTGCTAAATGGGAATAACGGAACGTTTTCTGAAGGAAAATATGATTTTAAGCTAACAAACGGTATGTGGTTTTCGGGCTTTAATCAAACATACACTAAAGAAGATGGTTCACAAAATTCTATAACAATATGTGTTGATACAAACGGCAACAAAGGTCCTAACGTTGGTTGCACAGGTTCGAGCTTTCCTAAAAACCGCGACCAATATAAAATTCGAATCAACTTTGACGGAAAAGTCACAACAGGCAGTGGTGATGATTGGAATGGAGAAAATGCTATTCTGGAAAACACAGGTATTGTAACAAAATAATTAGGTGATTTATGAAAAAAGCTTTTACTTTTATTGAAACAATGCTTACACTATCCATTATTGGAGTACTTTTTGCTATCATGATACCAATTTTAGATAGAACTAAACCTGATGATGTAACATTAAACTACAGAAAAACATTCTATACTATTGAAGAAGCGGTTGCTTCAATGATTAACGATAAAAAGCTTTACTCATCAGGAGATTTAGCAGAACCAATAACAGGAACAGACACAAACGGAGAGATTTTTTGCCGAAATCTTATAAATTCATTAAATACTATAGGTAAAACACAGTGTCACGGAGACAGTGGATATTCTGAATTAAGCCTTGTAAATTCAAAAGATTATAAAGGTTCAGACATGGTTGCGAACAATGTTAATTTCAAACTATCAAACGGCGCTGCAATTGGTGGTATACACGGCAACTGGAGCAATATAAATGACGACTTATCTGTAGCTAGTGATGAAACAGAAAAATTTATAACTTTATGTATTGACACAAACGGTTTTACAAAAGGTCCAAACAAGGGTTGTTCAACTGATAGCAGAGCAATTGACAAAAGAGATCAGTACAGAATTAGAATATCCAGAGAAGGTAAAGTCTACACAGGTAATACAGTAGGACCTAACAATTGGTATATGGAAAACTACATGCTACTAAATCCGCGTATGATTTTGAAACAAAAGTTAAGTTGGACAGACTCTCAAATTACAAATTTGAAAAGAGCTGCCTCCGACGAAAATATTCCGAGTATGACAGATAGTAACGATGATTTGGATGAGCTTGGATATACTTGGAATAATAATGCAAATAGATGGATATTTACAGGAAATATAAATTCAACAAAGAGGAAATAATTATGGAAAAAAAGGCAGATATTGGGATTTTTGGTGGCTCCGGATTTTATAAGTTTTTGGATAATATTGAAGAAGTAAAAATAGAAACTCCTTTTGGACAACCTTCTGATAGTGTTTTTATCGGAAAAATAGGTAAACACAATGTAGCCTTTATGCCCAGACACGGCAGAAATCATAATATTTTACCGCATAAAATTAATTATAGAGCAAATGTGTGGGCAATGAAATCACTTGGTTGCAAAAGAGTAATTTCACCATGCGCAGCAGGAAGCTTGCAAAAGCACATAAAACCGGGAGATTTTGTTATTTGTGACCAATTTGTTGATTGGACAGACGGCAGGATATCAACAATTTTTGATGGCCCTGTTGCAACCCATGTATCAGCGGCAGAAACATACTGCCCTGAAATGAGAAGACTTGCTGTTGAAACAGGTAAAGAACTTCGTATAACAGTACATGAGAAAGGTACAGTTGTTGTCATCAACGGGCCAAGATTTTCAACAAAATCAGAAAGTAAATTTTTTACTAATCAAGGGTGGGAAGTTATAAATATGACAGCTTTTCCGGAAGCTTATTTGGTTAAAGAAATGGATATGTGCCCGCTAAACATTTCTCTTATAACTGATTATGATGCGGGGTTAGTCGGTGATGTTCCTCCTGTTTCACACCACGATGTGATAAAAGTATTTAATGCAAACATAGAAAATTTAAAAGACCTCTTATTTAAACTCATCGAAAAGACGCCTTGTCAGCAAGAATTTTGCAACTGCAAAAATACATCTATTAATTCAAAATCATAAAGGAGATAACATGAAACTATCGGTACTTTTATACTATATTTTTAATGCTTATTTACTACTTATAATAGTCAGATTATTCATGTCATGGATTCCTACTATAGATTGGAACACACCTTTTTGTAAATTTATAAAAGAAGCCGCGGATGT
Source organism: Candidatus Gastranaerophilaceae bacterium (assembly GCA_045636305.1). Lineage (GTDB taxonomy): Bacteria > Cyanobacteriota > Vampirovibrionia > Gastranaerophilales > Gastranaerophilaceae > RGIG2134. The sequence continues at coordinate 104,386 of JAZTXF010000047.1, forward strand.
TTACCTTACGCCTTTTCGCAAAATCATTCCACCTTTGGGTGGCTTGGATTTTTCACCGATTTTAGCAATACTATTACTACAATTCTGTGCTCAGCATATTTGTATTGCATTAATGAGAAGCGGACTTTAATAAATATTGTGCAAAATTTTATACTTTTCGGGCATGAAATATGGCTTTTGCTCTGTCATAATTTTTTTATGCCTATCAAAAAATTATACAAAGATATATTCGAACGAGTTAATTTTCTGGACAAAGAACTGGGAAATCCTTTTTTGATGCGCTCTAATAAAACTAATCCTTTTTCGAAATTTTTTGGAGGAACATATGTTTGGATTGATATGCCGGAAAATGACAGTACTACTTCAAATACTGAGCAAGAAGATTAGTAGTATTTATTTCCTTATTTTCAAGCTTTTCTTCAGTCTCTTTTTGATTTTCGTATTTAAACAAATCTTCCTGAGCTTGCTTATTGGTTTCTTTAGATACTTTTTCTGTTTTTCCTTTATTAAGAATTTTAGCTTGTGCCCAACTAGCCATAGGTGTAGCTATAAAAGGAACTATAATTCGTTTTGCAATTGTTGTAGAAGCGATTAAGGAGGTAAGAAAGCTAAATGTATCAGCCGTCGCCTCTTTCAATTTATAAAATTCCTGGTGAATCTCATCCTTTGATTTAGCAACCATACCTTCTTTCATTCTAACTATTTTAGTATAACTTTTTTTTGCGTTTTCTGAAAAAACCTTATTAAACATTTTTCCAAATAACTTGTTTTGAAATTTTTTATTACTTATAGTAAAAAACATTAACAATTGGGACAAAATCATAAGCCCACCATTAGTAAGGTCTAAAGCTGCAACGAATGAACGTTTTTCTTCAGGTATTTTTTCGTTGTTTAAACTTTGTTTTACGTACATGTAGCAACCAATACTGTCTTTGCCTACTATTGAAGCAATTGTTGTAACGGCCATAGCTTTTTCTGGTGTAATTTCAAATTTATCACAAATTTTATTCATTACCTTAGTATTAGCTATCCATTTAAAAGGCTTTGATATAACATTCATAGCCATTACTCTAGTTGGGGCAGAAATTTTCATTATTTACCCCCTTTCGCTTTTAGTTTAGCTTTTTCTTCTGGGGCCTCAGATTTATCATTTTTAGATAAATGAGGGAAGAAAATATCCATAAATCTAGGATATACCCAGTTTAATGCACTACAAGTTATTGGTAATGTAATAAATAAACCAACTAATATGTTTGTTACCTGCTTATAGCCTTTAACTCTTTTATCAACAATTTTTTGCCAAGTTTTAACAATATCGTCAGATAAATCTTTACCATTAAAATCTTTTATTGTTTTCTTTAACTCATTTATTCGATTAGGAATATCACTTATTGGTGCTGCAGTAGAAATTTTACAATTATCTAAAAATATTAATTTATTTTTTAGTGTATCTGATAAATCTTTGTAATAGGCTTTTTGATATATTTCAATAATTTCGTCAGTTTTTCCTTTATTTTTCAAAACTTCTTCTATTCTGTTTATAATTTTTGAAATATAATCTTTTTTAGTTTTTTCATCAGGACAAGAATTAATTTCATTAACAAATTTTTCAATTAAATGAGTATTTTCTTTTCCTTTATATGTTCTAGAAATTTCATCCATAATAATTTTAATATTATTTTCATCCGCTTTTAAAGCTAGGTTCATTTTAGGCAAAATATTACTTGCTTCATCGCTAATTTTATTGATAGATGCAACACCTGATTGGAACTGGTTTATTTTTAAAAGCGTATTATTTGCCCTGTGTTTCATCGCTACATCATTACCACATGCCAAAAACTCCTGTGCAAGTTGTTTAATATCCTTATTTTGTGAATTAAGCCAATCTTTTAAAGTCTCATTAGCATTATCGCCTTTGACCATTTTATTGATTGTATCACACATTTTTTTAATTTCAGGTGTATTATTAGGATTAATTAATAATTTAGCTCTTTTAATTTTTATATCAATTTGTTTTTCATCAATAACTTTTATTTTATCTTGATAACTTTGCTTATATGATTCTAGAGTTTTATTTATAAGATTATTAACATCTTTTCCTTCAAGTTTTTTCCCGTTTTCAAACTTTATAGAACCTTCTGTCTCTAGTGATTTAATTATTTTTTTAATTTCTTCCTGTTCTTTTCCTTTGGCAAAATCTTCAGAACTAATATCTGTAATATTTAATTTTTTATGTTCTTTTAAATAAAAATCTTTTCCTTTAAGATTAGATTTATCAAAATAAGGTGATTTACCTAACTTACCGTTATTAATCAAATAATCATACAATTTACCAAGTGGTTTCGTTAATCCTGCTTGAATTAAAATAGCTAGGACAGCAGAAACAGGCTGTCGCATAGCAGTATATTTTTTTGTATCTTCATCCGCTTTTGACAAAGGATTAAAAGCAATAAACAAAGGAGCAACTAACCCTGTCCCTAATGCATTTATGATAATTCCGCCGGCTTCACCTTTTAAGCAACGCATTTTTTCCATGAGTTTTATATATGAAGGCATGGCCTCCTTCAGCACATCAGAAACTTTTTGCGCCCTTTGTTGTGCATAATTCCCAATACTAACAGCGCCGTTAAAAGGCACAGTTGACGTTATTTTCAACTGTGTTGAATTTGAATTTGATGTTATTTTTTTTACATCCACTATTAACTTACCTTCCAAGTCTGTATATATATAAAAACGAAACTAAATAAAAAATTGCTAGTTATTTTTAAAACATATACAAAAGTCTTAGGCTCTAGTCTAAGCCTGACTTTCAAAACCATAGATAATTATACAATGAAAACAAAATAAAATACAAGTAAAATAAATGTATTAAATCCTCAACTCTTCTGATTGCTTGTGTATGGGGGACATTAAGTCCCCCATTTTTCTTATCAAGAAGCAGTTAAATATTAATATTTATACACTTTGGATTTCTAATACCATCAATTTCTGAGATTTGAGCCAAAACATCTACAGAAACAGCATCTTCCGTATTAATGACCATTATTGACTCTTTATCAGTTTCTCCTGTTTTTTGAACAACTTCCATCCTACTAATGTTATGAGAATTTTCACCTAAAACAGTTGCTACTTTTGCGATCATTGATGGTTTGTTTTCGTGCGGTACAATCAAGAGATGTTTTTCAGGCTTTATACTCGTATTATATTTGTTTATTTTTACAAAACGCTGAGAAGACTCTGTAATTAATGCGGCCTGAATGACATTTTCATCAATATCACTTACAACTTTTAATGAAATTGAACCCAAATAATTACAAGGAGCCTTAGATTTAGCGGTTAAAACATTTATACCTTTTTGTTGAGCTAAAATAGGCGCATTTACATAATTTACACCTTCACCTGACACAGAGAAAACCCCTTTCAAGATAGCTACTTCAAGTGGCGAAACATCATGTTCGGACAAATCACCGTTCACCGTAATTTCTAAGGATTTTAAATTACCACGAGTTATTTGGATACCAAACTCACCCAAATATTCTGCTAGTTTCATATAGTCCTTAACAGGCTCCAATTTTTCAGGTTTAAGAGCAGGAATATTTACTGCCGCATGAGCAGAACCGCCGGTTAAGACTTCTCTAATTTGTTCAGCTACATCAATTGCGACATTTAATTGAGCTTCAGAAGTGCTTGCTCCCAAGTGCGGGGTCAACACTATATTTCCATTACATTTTACCAATGGTGAATCTGAAATATTAGGTTCAGTTTCAAAAACATCTATAGCAGCAGCTTTAACATGTCCTGATTCAATTGCTTCAGCCAATGCAGCCTCTTCTATGATACCACCTCGTGCACAGTTTATAATTCTCACACCTTTTTTCATTCTGTTTAGAGTATTTTTGTTAACTAAATACATTGTTTCTCTTGTTTTTGGTGTATGAATAGTTATATAATCACATTTACCCCAGAAATTATCTAAGCTTTCAATATATTCAGCACCCAGCTTTTCTACGGTTTCTTTAGAGGTGTAAGGATCAGCAACAATCACCTTCATCCCAAGAGCCAAAGCAACCTTAGCCACATGCTGTCCTATTTTACCAAATCCGATAATTCCAAGTGTTTTTCCAAAAACCTCACAACCTGTATATTTAGAACGTTCCCAAAGCCCTTCTTTAGTGGTTTTTGCAGCTTCCGGTATATTTCTTGACATAGCAAGCATTAATGCTACTGTGTGCTCTGCTGCTGCAGTTGTATTACCATCCGGCGAATTTACAACAATTATACCTCTATTGGTAGCAGCTTCAATATCAACATTGTCAACACCTACACCAGCTCTACCTATTATCTTAAGCTTTTTGCCTGCTTCAATAATTTTTTTTGTCATTTTTGTTTGAGAACGAATCATTATGGCATCATATTCACCAATCACTTCACATAACTCGTCTTCACTCATTGTAGGTAAAAACACTACCTCTGCAGCATCCCCGATAATTTTACCTGCTGTTTCATTTATTTTATCTGTAACTAATACCTTCATTATTATATCTCCTGATTTAAATATTCAATAGCTGCTTTGATACCTGCACCAAGCTCAAACTTGTGACCTAACTTATAAAGTGATGCCTCTAATGATGCAACCGCAGCCAATAAATCTCTATCGCAAACAAATCCTAATGTTCCCATTCTAAAAATCTTATCTTTTAACGCATTTTGACCATTTGCAACAACAATATCATAATCTTTTTTCATTGTTGAACGAATATCAGGCACGCTTACACCTTCAGGTGGCAAAATTGCAGTTATTGCATTACTTGCTATAGTATCATCTTTTACAAACAATTCTAAACCAACAGCTTTCACTGCAGCTCTTAAAGCTTTAGATAGTTTTCTGTGACGGTTGTGAATTTTTTCCAACCCTTCTTTTTTCATCATTTTAAGCGCAGTATGTAATGCAACAAACAGATTTACGGCAGGAGTATATGGTGTTGAAGCATCTCTAACGGATTTTCTATAAGCGCCCCAATTAAAATAGAAACTTGGATTTTTACATTTTTCAAATACTTCAAACGCTCTGTCTGAAACAGAAATAAATGCCAAGCCCGGTGGTATCATAAAACCTTTCTGTGAGCCTGAAACTAAAACATCTATACCATATTCATCCATAGGACAAGGAATTGCTGCTATACTTGTTACACCATCAACAACAGACAAAGCGCCATGCTCTTTAATTAAACCAACTAATGTTTTTACATCATTGGTAACACCCGTTGCTGTCTCATTATGAGTCAAAGTAACTACTTTGATTTCTTTATTGGTATCTGCATCCAATCTGGATTTTAAAACCGTTGGATCTATTGCATTACCAAATTCAACCGTCATTCTTTCTACAACAGCACCTCGAGACTCCGCAATTTTCGCCCATCTTTCTCCAAAATTACCTATTACAAGTGATAAAACTTTATCACCCGGATTTAATAAGTTTGCCAAGGCCGCTTCCATAGCACCCGTCCCGCTTGCTGTTAATACAAAAACATCATTTTTTGTTTGGAAAATATCTTTCAAATCTTCATAAACTTCTTTTAATATCGCCGAAAATTCCGAACTTCTATGTCCAACCGGATGTTTTGCCATATCCAACAGAACACTTTCAGGAACAGGTGTTGGTCCTGGAATCATTAAAAAAGTTTTATCTTGCATATATTTTCCTCCTCAGCTTCTTACAGCATGCTACATTTTATCAAATTTGTTAAATTTAGGCTATATATTAATAATTATAATGCACCTAAAGATTTTAACTCTTTTTGAAATGGTGACAATCTATTAAGCTTATCAATAATTATAGGTAATTTTTTTAACACTTCATCAATTTCATCTTCAGTTGTAAAACGACTCAAGCTAAAACGAATAGAACCGTGAAGAGCAGTAAACGGAACGCCCATCGCTCTTAAAACATGGCTTGGCTCCAAACTACCACTTGTGCAAGCACTTCCTGAGCTGGCACAAATTCCTGCATCGCTCATATGGAGAAGTATTAACTCCCCTTCTATAAATTGGAAGCCTATATTTGTAGTGTTTGGCACCCTATTTTCCACACCTGCATTTAACCTTGCATTCGGAACTGATTTTATTATTCCTTGCTCAAGTTTATCACGCAATTTTTTCACTCTTGTTTCTTCATCAGAAAGTGCTCTTTGTGCTAATTCACAAGCTTTTCCTAATCCGATAATATATGGAACATTTTCTGTTCCGGCTCTTTTTCCGCGTTCCTGATGACCACCTATAATTAACGGTAAAACTATAGTACCTTTTCTTATATATAAAGCACCTATTCCTTTAGGAGCGTGTATTTTATGCCCTGAAATTCCCATCAAATCTATCTGTGTATCTTTAACATCAATAGGAATTTTGCCTGCCGCTTGAACCGCATCAACAAAAACCTTTGTTTTTGAATTTTTTCTTTTTACAATATCGGCCAATTCTTTTACCGGAAAAATCACACCTGTTTCATTATTAGCATACATTATACTTACTAAAACAGTTTCATCACACACTGCTTCATCTAATTCTTGTGAATCCAAATTTCCTTCACTATCTACAGACAGGTATGTAACTCTATAACCCTCTTTTTCTAATGTTTTATAAACATTTAAAACACAAGGGTGTTCTATTTTAGTAGTAATAATATGCTTTTGTTTTTTATTAGCTTCCAAGACTCCTCTGATTGCCATATTAGCAGACTCGGAACCTGATGCCGTAAAAACTATTTCACTGGAAAGGTTTGCACCTAAAAAATCTTTAACTCTTTCTCGCGCCTCTTTTATTTTAGCAGAAACTTTTCCCCCAAAATCATGCATAGAAGACGGATTGCCATAATATTCAGAAAAATAAGGTATCATCTCTTGTACAACTAAAGGGTCAACCATAGTTGTTGCGTTATTATCAAGATAAATTACTTTATTCATACTACACCTCAATAACTTCTATATCCGGTGAAATATGATCACGTAATGTATTTTCAACAAAGTACTTTAATGTAACAATTGCGTTCTTGCAACTAGCACAAGCGCCTCTTAATTTTACATAAACTTTAGTACCTTCAACATCTACCAATTCAATATCGCCACCATCTTTTCTTAATTCATCAGCGATAAATCTTTCTATTACATTGTTAATTTTAATAATTTGCTGAGTTTTAGACATGGCAGCAATTTCAACGGTTGGCTTGTTTGAATCAGACAATAATTTGTTTATCGCCCCATGACATCTTCCACAGCCACCACCGGCTCCGGTCTCATTTACAACGTCCTCAATTGAGGTAAGATTTTTTTCTTTTATTTGTTTTTTTAATTCATTTTCAGAAAGAAACGCACATGTGCAAACAATCTTTTCCTCACCGCACATTCTGACTTCTTCTCCATAATAATTTGCAATAGCTGCTTCCAAAGCCTCATGCCCCATCACGGAACAATGCATTTTTTCCGGAGGAAGCCCGCCCAACTCATCAGCTATTTGTTTATTCGTAATTTTTTTTGCTTCATCAATATGCTTACCGATCACCATTTCAGTCAATACACTTGAACTCGCAACAGCTGAGCCGCAACCAAAAGTTTGAAACTTTGCGTCAGTTATAATTCCTTTTTCATCTACTTTTAAAAATAATTTTAACATATCACCGCAAGCCAGCGAGCCTGCCTCACCTACAGCATCTGCGTTATCAATTTCTCCCACGTTTCTGGGGTTTCTATAATGTTCCATTACTTTTTCTGAGTAATCCCACATAAATAATACTCCTTATCTATGGTAAACACCACAATAAAAGTATAATACAAAATACTAAAATAATAAGTAAAATTAATAATATATTAAGCTTTTATGAATTTAATATCGCAAAAGCTTCTTCCGAAGAGTTAACAACTGAAATAACTTCTGTCAAACAAGAGAAATCTAAAACTTCCCTAACCGGTTCTGATGGAGCTAATATTATAAAATGTCCACCGACTTCTGAACACTTTTTGTACAGCTCAGTAAATAACTTTGCATAAGTTTGCGGAAATGTTTTTATATTTTCTAAGTTGAGAATCAAATTTTTAACACCAACCAAAATAACTGATACTGCATTATTATACAATTCATCAACATATTCAGCTTTAGACAAACTCTTTATATTATATGTAACCGTGGCATCGTCTATATCATACCTGATAAAATTTTTCCTTGTTACAGGTTCATTTTTATCAACTATAATACGCAAAATTTGCTCATGCCATTTTGCACCTTTTGACACAAACTCATCAACTCCTGCGTTAAAGCAATCAGTAACAAGGTTCAAATCATCTGTCCCTGAAATTGCAACAATTTTATAATATTTATCATTGTTCAACCGATACTCGTGTGCATGGCGCATAACCGCTATTCCATCATCTTGGTCAGGAAGAAACAAATCCACGAATACAAAATCAAACTTTTGTTTTTTCAGTTCACTGATAGCCTCAGATTTAGAATGAACTACTGTCGGTGCAACCTTTATTTTTTTCAATAGTGCCGTAAGCTGATACGTTGAAAGTTCCAAGTCATCAACTATCAAGACCTTTGCATTACTGGAATCAAGCTTATTTGACTCATAAAGGCTATTTAACTTTTCCTCAATGGTTATTAAAGCTTTTGTAATATCATTACTGGACAAATCTGAGTAAGCACATTCATATCCGGCCAACTCTATTAGTTTTATAGTTTGTTCTTTACTTAAATTCATAAAGGAATTATACTACATATTTTTAATTTGGACAAATAAAAATTATACGCTATAATTAAGTCATGGCAAATATAGAATTAAAAATTGAGAAAATGGAACATTGCAAAGAGCTCCCGCAGTATCAAACGGCAGGCTCTGCCGGTATGGATCTTCGTGCAGCAATAGATGAACCTATCACACTAGGCTCACTTGAAAGAACTCTTATCCCTACAGGATTAAAAATAGAATTACCACATGGATATGAAGCTCAAATCAGACCTCGTTCCGGAATGGCTATTAAACATGGGCTATCAATGATTAATACTCCGGGGACAATTGATGAAGACTACCGTGGTGAGGTCAAAATAGCTGTAGTTAATCTTTCAAAGGAAGCATACACTATTCAACCCGACGAAAGAATAGCTCAAATGGTAATTGCTAAAGTTGAACAACCACAAATTATATCTGTATTGAAGGTATCAGAAACTCAGCGCGGTGCTGGCGGCTTTGGCTCAACCGGAAAACAATAGTTCCATCGAAACAAAGTAAAAGGAAAAATAAGCGTGGAAAACCACGCTATTTTAGTTGTTTTGATTATGATAATGAAAATATATCATATATTTCTTGGTCTGAAAGTTCAGTTATCATTTTTTCGCCTTCAAAAACAGCTAAATCAGCTAATTCCTTTTTAGCTTTTATCATTTCATCTATTTTTTCTTCAAAAGTAGAAAGTGTAATTAATCTATGCACCATAACATTTTTATCTTGTCCGATACGATACGTCCGGTCAGTTGCTTGGTCTTCGACCGCAGGGTTCCACCACAAATCATAATGTATAACATTAGTTGCACTTGTTAAATTCAACCCTGTACCGCCAGCTTTTAAAGATAAAATCATCGTTTTAATGTTATTATCATTTTGGAATGTCTCAAGCATTTCATCTCTCTGCGATCTGGTTAGCGAGCCATGGAAAAACAGAGGTTCATACCCTATTTCATTTTGTATAATATTTGATAACAAATGCCCCATCTCTTTATACTGCGTAAATACCAGTGTTTTTTCATTATTATCATTTATAATATTTAAAAGTGACATAAATTTTTCGGTTTTTCCCGACATTTCTTTAGTCAAGTCCCCTGAACGTAAATAATGATAAGGGTGATTACAAACTTGCTTTAAAGCAGTAATTAATTTAAATACCAAACCTCTACGATTTATTCCACTAACCTGTGAAATTTGTCCCATTATATCTTCTAAAACTTTTTGATAAAGAACCGCCTGAGATTTTGTTAAATAACAATATTCATCCATAACCATTTTTTCAGGCAAGTCAGCTATTACACTTTTATCTGTCTTAAGTCTGCGCAAAACAAACGGAGATACTGACAACCTCAACTTTTCCGCTCTTTTTGTTTCTTTAAAACGCTCTATTGGAATAGCATAATTTTTTTGGAACTCCCTCAATGTTCCCAGATAGCCTTTATTTATAAAATCGAAAATACTCCATAATTCATTTAACCTATTTTCTACAGGAGTACCGGTCATTGCAATTTTAATATTTGATTTTAATGATTTTACCGCTTGAGTTTGAGATGTGTCAGGATTTTTTATATTTTGAGCCTCATCTACAACAAGTGCGCTCCAAGTTTGTTTTTTAATTTTTTCTATATCTATTCTTAAAATAGCATATGTTGTTATAATTATATCTGTTTTTGTATCCAGAACACGTTCCTGCCCGTGATATACAGATGCAGTTATATCCGGCGCAAACATTTTCAACTCTTTAACCCAGTTTCCGACAAGGGTAGTCGGACATATAACCAAAACCGGATGTTTTAATTTTTTTTCTTCTTTTAACTTTGTAATAAGACTTATAACCTGTATAGTTTTACCCAAACCCATATCATCTGCCATACAACAGCCAAAGCCCTTTTGAGTGTTAGTATAAAGCCACTTGAACCCTTTTTCTTGATATGGTCTCAAAATTTTTGCTAAATGCTCAGACACACTTATATCTTCTGTTTTGGTCATATCTTTAAGAATTTCAGCAAACGCCGTATCATAATCGAATTCAAAATCATCAAAACTCCCCGATAAAGAGGCATGTAACAAATCTAATTTTGTTAATTGTCTAATATCCGGATTTTTAACCTTTTTGAGTAATTTTTCGTTTTCAATTTTATCCAATAATACATACTGATTTTTGTATTTTATTAATCCTTCAACGTTTTTAGATAATGCCTCAAATTCTTCTGCAGTAAGTTTTTCATCTCCAATGGCAATAGAATAAGAAAAGTTTAAAATTTCATCCAATATTAATGAATCATTATAACTTGAATTTAAAAGCTCATAGAACTCATTTTTTTTGTTCGCTTTAATTTGTGCGCTAATAGCCGCTCTCGGAACTACAATATTATCTAAACCCTCAGGTAATATAACATCTATACATGCCTTATTTAAATAATAAGCGACTTGCGTCATTATTCTGTATACTTCATTTAAATGCAGATGTAATGAATAACTTTCAGACTCGAACAAATCTTCTAATTCCGGCATATAACGATGCGCATATCTAAGCTGTTTTTCTATTATTTGAGAAGTCGTTTCTAGCTCCATATCAAAAATAGGCTTTTTACGCATTAAATCATCTAAAGTCGCAACTTCTTGAGTAATTTTATTCTTGATTTTTACTTTAAGTTCAAAATCATCATCACCAACCTTTTTAATTTCTATAAATGGCAAAATGTCGTATTTACCGATATACAGCTCATCAAGCCACTGAGCTATAACTTCTGCCATATCCATGGAACGCAAATAACGTTTATGCTCAATTGGTTTGATAAAGTAAGAGGCAGACTTAGCATCTTTAAAGTGTCCGGATTTTATACCCAAAAACTTATAGATAATAAAATCAACATAATTGGCAATAATTTTTTCCAATTTTCCTGATACATTGTCATTATCAACAAAAAACTTTTCACTGATTTCTTTTTTTGCATCATTAAGCAATCTCATTGCATCACGATTTTTTATAAAAAGTTCCCACACAATCTTAAATGATTGAGATTTCATTTCAACGGACGGAATAAAATATAGTTTTTCAATCAATTTTAATATGGTTTGCGTTAATCGGTTAACATAATCAAAGCTCTCAGTTGCTGCTTCAAAATTAACTATCCCATCCAATTGCGTAAAATAATCCCAAATTACTTCTATCGGTAACACATAGCCACATGTTTGCTTGCCGTCAATCCTAATAAATTCAGAACTAAATCTAAAAAGAGAGCCTTTATTTTTCGCATAAAAATCAAAATTATTTGTCGGAGTAACAAAAACCTTTATTTTATCTTCATCAAAAATGAAATAAAAATTCGTATTTCTAAATGGCAAATTTGGCGTTGCAAAAAGATCAGAAAAGTCATCTTCAAATAACTGATATATAGTACTTAATTGCAGCCTAAAATCTTTATTTTCCTGCCCAATTGGGTTTTCACTTAAATTTAAAAATAAATCATCAACATTATTCTTTTTTAATGAAAAATTTGAATTTTTATCCATTGTATTATTATCCGTTTTTACCATTTAAACATTATAACAAAAAAATCTCAAAAATTCATTTATTAAATGCATTCTAAAAATCCAACATTTATAGGGTTTTATTTAAAAGAAAAAATTGCATAATAAAAATATGGATAAATATAAACTTTTTCTTGAAAATATTGACAAAAACGGATTATTGCCTACAAATAATGCCAAAGAAGCTACTGCAATAAACTCACAACAAAAAAACCAAAATTTCTTCTCTATTACTGCAAATACACCATTTGGGAATCTTACACACAATGCCCCAAATAAAAACTCAGAGAAGTTATCCGACTACACAAACCATAGTACAAAAGCAATAAATGGCTTTGATACAGATATATTAACAAATTCCAAATTTAAAAAAATTGATGACACTACATTAAAATTAAAAATAAAAATTGCACGACTTCAAGCTGAATTAGAAGAGCATAAAAAGCTTGTTGAATCAACATTTTTAAAAGCTGAAAGAAACCAATATCAAAAATTATTAGAAATACAACAAAAAATGGAAACAGAACTACAAAGACTAGTTGCCGAATATCAACATCGGCAACTACATGCAATTGTTTTTTCACCATTTACGAAGCTTTTTCATTTCATTAAAAACTATGTAGTGCTTAAATAACGAAACATTTCACAGTCCAATACATCAGCAGCAGCCCTTTTTTCTGCTTCTTTTTCTTTCAAATAAGCCTCATTTTTATTTTTAAGTAGCTTGCTGATACCGTCTGAAAAATGTGCCATTTCTGAACACTCAACCAGTAAGTCTTCTAAATTGTGAACTTTTTTTAAAATCTCTTTTAACATTTTTACTCCGCGAGTTTCCCTGACTATTTACTCATCGGATGTCATGCAAAAAAACTTTAATTATCTAGGAATAAATGTTAAAAAATTTTACAATAACTACTAAAAACTATTCCTCATTAAGACTCAAAACTGCCATAAATGCTTCTTGCGGAACTTCTACACGACCTACCGCCTTCATACGTTTTTTACCTTTTTTCTGTTTCTCAAGCAGTTTTCTTTTACGAGAAATATCACCACCATAACATTTATCTAAGACACTTTTTCTTAGAGCTTTAATATTTGTTCTGGCAATTACCCTACCTCCGACTGCAGCTTGGATTGGAACCTCAAACATTTGTCGTGGGATAATATCCTTAAGTTTTGAGGTAAGCTTTTGTCCGACATAAAAAGCATTATCTTCATGCACTATCGCACTTAAAGCATCAACTACTTCACCTGCCAACAA
>JAZTXF010000048.1:0-2929 GCA_045636305.1 Candidatus Gastranaerophilaceae bacterium
GCCGAAGTCGCCGCCTGCCGCCATCAAAGCATAAGCCGATACACCGACAGCAGGAATTTTTTCTTCCATAAGAATCAAAGTTCCCGGCCACAGCATGGATGTGCAGATACCGGTCAAAACACAGCCGACGAGAGAAAGAATCGGATTGGATGAGAATCCAACAAAAACATAGCAGACAATCGCACCGAGCATACTCATCATCAGGACACGGGAAATGTTTTTACCAAACTTTGCATACGCGCTTCGTGTAAGAGCAAGGAGCACTGCGAATAAGCACATACCGAAAAGATCACCCCACATTTTGGGAATGAAGAGCACATTTTCCGTATAAACGGAAATCCAGTTTGACATCGTGTTCTCAGCACAGGCACCAAGAAAAATGCACGCCATGCAGAGGAAAATCCCCTTTGTTCTGTATGTGGATTTGGTAGCTTTTTCTTCATTGTGGTCAACGTTCATATTCGGCAGTTTTGAGGTGAACAGCAGAATAGAAGCAATGACAGGGAGAGCCGCCCAGAAAAACGTCAGATACATCCAATACTGATTTCCAAGAAATTTAAGAAACAAGGTGCTAATCAGTACAACACCTACCAGACCGTACCCATAAAGAGAATGAAGAATACTCATATCCTTGTCGGGCGTTTCGGAGGGTAGTGCTGCAACGGTGGGGCTGATCAATACTTCGCCAAGCCCAGCAGCAACTGAGAAGAGAACCGTTCCAATAATAAGACCGGCATACGCATACTGAGGAAACAGTGTAGGGATCAGAGCATAAATGCACAAACCCGATGCGGTTACAAGTGGCATAATCCGGATTGTCTTGTGAATATTAAAATGCTTGCTGTAAAAACTGAAAATCAAGTCAATTCCGAGTTGAGTACAGAAATTAACAAGAACCAGTGTTCCAAGCAAAGTATATGATATGCCATAGATTTCTCTGAATGTTGCAAATAATAACGGCGGCAAGCTGAATACCGATGACATTGCAAGATATGTAAAATAACACGTAAGTTTGGTTTTTTTATATTTGAGTTTTTCCATAATTCCTCTCCTCATTATTGATTTGTAATTCTATCTTATATATAATTATAATATCGGTGATTTTGATTTTCTATGACAATTGTTTTTTAATTTTAGTAGTTTAGTGTCAATATAAGGAGAGACCGCTATGACTGAAGTTCAATTTTCCTTCAATGATACGATGAGAGAATTATTTGAATATGCGGATCCTACATTCCCTTTAGTTGTATGGACGGGTAATTTTCGCAACTTCATTAATAAGAGTTTGGCATATCACTGGCATAATGAATTTGAGTATTGTGTTGTTTTATCCGGAATTGTAGGTTTCACAATCGAAGGGCACTATGTAGAAGCCAAACAAGGCGAAGCAATATTTGTTAATGCCAATGCCCTTCATTTTGCCACACAGGTCAGCCAAAATAACGCAAAAGTGTATACAGTTAGTTTTTTGCCGACTATATTTGCAAACGCTGAAGGAAATACAATTTATCGAAGGTTTTTTCTTCCGGTGTTACAGTCTCCTGTTAAGAGTTTTCTAATAACGGATTCTCAAAAAAACAGCAAAGATATTTTGGAGTATTTGACAAAAATATTCATAGAACATAGTAAACAAAATTATGATTACGAACTAAAATGTATAGAATATGTTAGCAATATTTGGCGCTCGACTTTGGCATATCTTCAAGAAAACAAGGATACGCTTTCATTACAAAATATAGATCAGGAAGATGAGAGAAAGGCAAAAATTATACTAAATTATATTCACAATCATTATAATGAAGATATAAAAATTGATGAGATTGTTAAGTATGCCAAAGCAAGCCGAAGTGGATGCTTTCGTTGTTTTCGGCAATACACAAGCAAAACTCCTATTGAGTATTTAACTGAATATCGTTTATCACGGGCTATACATTTAATGGCACAAACCGATAAATCGATGACACAAATTGCCTCAGAGTGTGGATTTTCTGATTCGAGTTACTTTGGAAAAATATTTTTACGAAAGTATAAAATGACACCGCTTCAATATAAAA
Organism: Candidatus Gastranaerophilaceae bacterium; assembly: GCA_045636305.1. Classification (GTDB taxonomy): domain Bacteria; phylum Cyanobacteriota; class Vampirovibrionia; order Gastranaerophilales; family Gastranaerophilaceae; genus RGIG2134. The sequence goes on from JAZTXF010000048.1 coordinate 2,055, forward strand.
AACGAATGCGTTCCGAAGCAATGGACAATTCCAACACATTATTGAAATAAACAGAATTATATCAGACCGTATTAATAACTGCAAATCACTATTTCTCCTATGGCTTAAATTCGTGCATTCGGTTCTAAATTGAGCGCCTCTGCCAAGAAGAGTGGGTGAAAAAGATCTTACCGCAAAAATAAGAGAAAAACGGAGATATCTCTCGAAATCTCCGTTTTTTGCGCCTATCACTTTTTTCGGTTTTTCATAGATCCAAAATCGATTTTTCGCCACCTAAGGACACGAACTACCGAAAAGGGAAGTTTTCGAAAATAATATATTGATGTTTTGCAACCGAAAGGATTCGAACTCGCGACATAGTTCAAAATTCTTTCGGTTTTTTTATTTTCTTTAAAAAAAATTTAAAAAATTTTTATTTTGGCTTTTCAAAACACGCCCATTTCCCTTTTAAAAGGATCTGAACCCGCGAATCGCAAAAAAATTTTTATTTTAATTTAGATGCTTTTCGAGTTTGAAAGGATTCGAACCAGCGAATCGCAAAAATTTACCTGCTGAAAGCAAAGAAAAGCCACGGCGAACCGTGGCACATTCTTTCAAGTAAAACTCCCCGACAAATTGGAATTTGATCATTAGTCTTTTATCGGCATCTTCCTTTCTTTTGTTTCTTGAAATCAACACTTTTTTTATTTGTGTTGTTGATTTTCTCTCATTTTTTTGTTAAAATATGCTTAGCTAAGGTTAATTGAATATTTAATTTAAAAATCTTAGTTAGATTTAATGAATCATTGGAGAACCAATATGTATAAATCAAGAAATTCATTTTCGACTTCTTTAATGGTTGAAGCTTTACTTCTGTTATTAGAAAAGAAGGAATA
>JAZTXF010000049.1:0-35825 GCA_045636305.1 Candidatus Gastranaerophilaceae bacterium
TTCATTTGCAGCATCTCCCGGAAAAGTATATGACATACTATAAAAATCAGTAGCAGAAGGAGGAGTTGGGACTTGAAGTGCCAACATTTGGTTAAATAAACCAGCACTCTCATTCGCCAACGTAGTTCTTTGTTGGTTTACTTGCTGACCTTGAAACTCAACGTTAGTTTTCCTAGCCGTTAAGCCCAAAAATCTTGCTTGTGATGCTGACATACCCATATTCCGATACTCCTTATCGTTCTTACTTGTGTTATAATCATCGGAATATTTTTGTCAAACTTTAATTTTTTAAGGCTTTTGTTAAATTTTTGTTACAATTAATTTTAATCTATTGAAAAAATATCTCTAATATCATCCATTGTTAAAGATTTACCAATATTTCTATCAACAGAAATAACACTATCAACCAAATCACGCTTACGAGATTTTAATTTTTGAATTTTCTCTTCTACTGAATTTTTCGTAATTAAACGGTAAACAAAAACTTTCTTAGTTTGTCCGATACGATAAGCTCTATCTGTAGCTTGATCTTCAACTGCAGGATTCCACCACGGGTCATAATGTATTACATAGTCCGCACCTGTCAAGTTCAATCCTGTACCACCGGCTTTCAAACTAATCAAGAATATCGGAATTGTCGGATTATTATTAAAGTTTTCAACCGCTTCTTGTCTGTTTTTAGTTTTTCCGGTCAAGTATTCATGTTTAATACCTTCTTTTTCCAACCATGCTTTAACAATATCTAACATATCAACAAACTGACTGAATAAAAGAACTCTATGTCCCTCACTTATAATTTCTTTAAGCATTTCTTTTAATTGCTCAAATTTACCTGATTCTTTAACACCTTTAATATTATCTTTATCATACAAACGAGGATGACAACAAATTTGTCTCAAGCGCAACAACGCTGAGAAAATAGACATTTTGGATTTTTCAAAGCCGACTTCTTCAATAGATTTAAATATTTCTTCTTTTGTTGAATCCAACACATCCAAATAAAAATCTTTCTGTTCCGGAGTCATTTCACAGAATGCAACGTTTTCAATCTTATCAGGCAAATCTTTTGCAACATCACGTTTCATACGACGCAAGATAAACGGATAAATTTGCTGTTTCAAACGTTTCTCTGTTGTTTTGTCTTCACGTTCCATAATAGGTGTGACATAACGGTAATTAAACTCATTTTTATCAAATAAAAATCCTGGCATCAAGAAATCAAAAACTGACCATAATTCCTCGAGCCTATTTTCAATAGGTGTACCTGAAAGTGCTAACTTATGACTGCATTTTAACTGTTTTACACTTTGTGCGGTTTGAGAATCGGCATTTTTAATATTTTGAGACTCATCAAGAATAATATATCTAAAATCTTTCTTTTTAAGCTTCTCAATATCACGACGAACTAAAGCATAACTCGTAATTACAATATCGTGATTTTTTATCTCTTTAAACAAATCTCTACGTTCAACACCCGTCAATGTCAAGCAAGATAAATCCGGTGCAAACTTTTCAATCTCATTTTCCCAGTTAAAGACAACTGATGTTGGGCAAATAACAAGAGAAGGCTTTTTACCATTTTTTTCTTTTGCTTTTTTAAGCAACACTAACGCTTGTAATGTTTTACCAAGCCCCATATCATCAGCCAAAATTCCATTTAACCCATACTGATACAAAAACCACAACCAACCAAAACCTTTCTGTTGGTATTCTCTCAAATCCGCATTAATACCTTTTGGAATTGCAGGAGTGTCAGTGATAGAGAATGTCGATATTTGTTTCCAAAATTTAGAAAACTTTCTTGACATTTTCAATGTAAGTCCAAGGTTTTCCATTTCCGAAATAACACCGGCTCTAAATGTTTTCACGATATATTTATTATCATCATTCTTGTAAACATCAAATGTATTAAACGCTCTTAGCAAAGAATATACGTCTTGTGAAGGTACTTCTACAAATCCCGCATTTTTAACTCTATAATATTTGTCACCTTCAACTACAATATCGTAAACTTCGTTAAACGGAATTTCTTCATCATTCAACAAGCCAAAAAGCTCTACTTCAAAACTGTCAATTGTATCAGGAGAAAAGTCTATTCTCGCACACAATTTAAACTTATTTTTTGCCAATTTAAAGAATGACATATCATCTTTTTCTTCAAATCTCCAACCTTCTCCTGCTTGAGACATATAGTAATTATAAAAATCGACAGCATTTTCTTTTTCCAATGCAAGGTTATTTGTCTGCATCGGTGCAAATTTACAAGCCAAAAGCATTTGATATGCCATCTGCTCATGTTTTGTATTTCTCTTTACCCAATACAATAAATCTTCTTTAGGCTTTTTAACAGTAACATAAGGCGTTTTTTCCGTATTTTTAGAATATGGAACTCTTGTTCCATCGTACTCAAACTCTAAAGATGCCTTTAAAGCACCGTCATAATCAAGTCCCATTGTAACGACATTTAACGGCGGACGTTGTTCTAGTGTCAATTTATCTATCAACTCAGAAACTTCAGTAGGCATTAATTCACGAAGCTTTGGCAATTCTTCATATAAAAATTTTGCACCGTCAGCATCTTTCACATCAGTAAACGTTGCTTTCGTAAGATTTTGAGGAATTGAAGAAACCTCTATATTAGTCGGGAAAATAAGATTTTTATACCTTCCCCATTTTAGCTGACGAGAAAAATATCTAACTTCGTCAAACGGTAAAATATCCTTATCGTCACTTCTTTTCCAATGCAAGGATAACAACACGTTTCCTACCATTGAAAAATTAACTGACAATACCAATTCCCAAGGTTTATCAATAAATTTTAATCTGTTTTTTGTTTTACCATCAACTACTTCATCTGCTTTGGATAAAATTTGGAAAAAATCGTCAAATTTTGCAATAGGAACATCATACCAACCTGCCTTTTTATCCAATCTTGATTTTTTCAACAATAACTGAAAAATAGCAATCTCAATTTTTTGAGAATTATTTAAAGTTATTTCAGGATGCTCTTTTTGCTCTGCAATAATTTTTCTTAAAACTGCCTCTAAATCACGAATAACTTTTCCCGTATTTCTATCCATTACAAGCAAAGAAAAGAAATTTTGACGACGTTTTGGATTGAAATGAAAAACATAATCTCCATTTGGCTCTTCCGTAAGGTCTGTCATAACATCAGACAAATCAGGCTGAATGTCATGAGTATTAAGCAAATACTCATCAAATATACCCTCTTCTATTACTTTCAAACCAACCGCAATAGAATGCTTGCACCATTCTTCTTTTAACGGACAACTACATTGTGCCTTTACTCCGGACTTTGTAAAGCTTAAACTAACATCATAATGGTCTTTAAAATTACCTTTTACTTTAGCTTCAATGCCTGCTAATTTTTTTTCAACAACAGTAACAATTCCGGTTTTTGATGCCTCGTATCCTCGTCTCCAGCTTCCGGGTGTCGCTTTTTCTTTTATGTACTTGTAATTAAAGTTACATACACTCATTGTTGCGGCTTAGCCGATAATCCTCACGAACAGTTCATTTTAATCCTAATACCATAGTGCACAAAATGCACTGCAAACTATACTTAACTGCTCTACAATTTTTATTATACAGAAAAAATTTAAAATAGCAAGTTCAAACTTAATGCGTAGCGGAACGTTTTGTCAAGAGCTCCTTATAAACCTGTGAGTTCATTTCCCCGCCAATAAGAAGTACTATTGATGTATAATACAGCCACACCATCAAAATGGCAACAGCACCAATAGTTCCATAAACTTTGTTATAAGTATTAAGATTATCTAAATAAACAGAAAATAACCAAGACCCCAACAACCAAAAAACACTAAAGAACAAAGTTCCTGCCAAAATACTCTTTCTTCGATATTTATTATGCTTTGTTATACAAGGTAAGAAATAATAATTTAAAAATGTTAAAAAATACAAAGACACAAACGCGACAGGCCATCTTGTAACTAAAACCCAATGCACAAGTTCTTGCGGTAAAGTCATATAATTTAAGACGAACTCCAAAATAACCTTACCAAAGACAATCAAGTTCGTACTTATAAATAGCAAAAAAGCATTTATGAACAACATTACAACAGATAAAATTCTTGTATAAACAAAACTTCTTGTCTCTTGCAAGCCGTATGCCCTATTAAGTCCCTTCATAATAACCGCAAATATATTTGAAGACAAGCCCAGCACAATAGCAAAACCTATAATCGCCATTAACCCGCCATGCTCAAATATCATAACTTCGCCCAAAACTTTTTTTAATAAACTAATTGCATCGTTTGGAGCTACATTACTCAAAAAATTCAAAATTGGAAATAACAAAGTTTTTTTGCCCAGCCAACCGTATATAGACATCAAAAGCAACATTAACGGAAAAATACCGATAACAAACATATATGCCATCTCTGCAGCCATACCCGGAAAATCATCAGCGATTATTCGCCTTACCAAATTAGTTATATATACCTTTAAAGTTTCTTTATCCATTTAAACTCTGTTTCACTAACTCTAACAATTTATCAACAGCTATTTTAGGTGGTTTTTGGATTGTGCATCCCGCAGCATAATGATGACCACCACCGCCAAACACTTCCGCTATTTTTGAAACATCAATTTTTTTACTTCTCAAACTTACCTTTGTAGCTTGATTTTCTATTTCTTTTAACAAAATAGCAACTTCGGTTGTATTTATCTGTCTTAATGCCTCTGAAATCCCTTCTGTATAATCACTCTTGGCATTAAAATTTTTCATATCTTCTTTCGTGATAATTGTATATGCAATTTTATCATTTTCTTTAAAAACTGCATTTTTAATTGCATATGCATTTAAAAGCGCCATGGATTTAGGTTTTGATTCATAACACTTTCTATAAATTTCAGTAGGATTTACACCATATTCCAACAACTCAGCCGCATAGTTAAACACTTTTGAGCTGGTATTTTCAAACCTAAAACCTCCGGTATCAGTAAGAATCGCTATATACAAAAGCTCGGCAATTTCTTTATTTATTTTCCAATTTAAAGATTTAACTAATCCATAAACAACTTCACCCGCAGAAGAAGCATGCCCCTCAACAATATTAATATTTCCGTAGCCATTGTTAGTAACATGATGATCTATATTTACTGAATTTTTTGCATTAAAGAAAATATCCTGCATATCACACATTCTATCTTTTGCAGCAACATCAACAGCTATAGCCAAATCATATTTGCGTTCTTTATTTACATCTGAATTACTTATACATTCATCTATCGCCGAAACAAAAGAGTATGTATCCGGAGTTTTACCTATAATAATGGACTGGGCTTTTTTATTATAATTCAACTCTATTATCTTTGATAACCCAATCATGGACCCCAACGTGTCCCCATCCGGATTTATATGTGAAAATATTATAATATCATTTGATTGTTCAAGAGCCTTTTGTAAAGCTAATAAATTATCCATAGTTTTTCCTAATAAATCTTTTTTTTTATTTAAAAATATGATACTGTAAAACAAGTTTAACACAAAAAAATGATATAAAAATGGAATACCTACTACATTCAATAATTACAATACTTTTACTTTCATTAATCGTTCTAGTATGCGCACTATTTACCAATGCGATTGAAAACTTTGGCAAAGAATATAACTTGCAAGATGGCGCCATAGGTGGCATTTTAGCCGCAATAGGCACAGCGCTGCCTGAAACGATAGTTCCCCTAGTTGCTATCTTTGGTGCAGTAATTACAAATTCAGAAATCAATTTAGGTGAAGAAATAGCTCTCGGTGCGGTACTTGGCTCCCCATTTCTATTATCAACAATTGCCTTCTTTATAACAGGAATATCTATTGTAATTTGTTCAAAAACAAAAAAAAGAATTTGTGAACTATGTTCTAACCCTATAGTTTTACTTCGAGATTTAAAATATTTTACAATTTCTTACACTATTGCAATAACATGCGCTTTTATACCTAACAAAACAATAAAATATTTTATTGCATGCCTTCTCTTTTTATACTACTTGCATTATGTTTTAAGAACGTTAAAAAAAGATTTTGGCTGCGACTGCGATAACAATGAAATTGAAGAATTACTTTTTAAAAAAGCACTGCAAGCATATAAAAATAAAAAAATATTAATAATACTCCAACTCCTAATTGCTTTTGGTGGATTAATAATATTAGCCCATTATTTCGTAAATGAAATAAAATATTTTTCAAACATATTAAACATTCATCCAATGATAATGAGCTTGATTTTAACACCAATTGCAACAGAATTGCCTGAATGCTTAAACAGTGCAATATGGATTAGCTCATCAAAAGACACGCTTTCTATTGCAAATATAACAGGTGCATTGGTTTTCCAAAGTTGTATTCCCACAGCTATAGGAATTGCATTTACTCCTTGGGTATTTACAACACCCGCAATCTTAAGTGTTATATTAGTATACTGTGCAATTGGAACAGTTTACACAAAAGCAATAAAAAATAAAGGAATTTTAAACTACCGAATACTAATATATTGTGGCATTTTTTACCTAATTTATGTTGCTTATATTTTAAAAATGTTAATATAGCTATACAAAAACTTTGATTTTAGAACTGATTTTTTGTATAATTGCTAAATAAACTTTTGGAGGAATTTTTATCTATGAATAACGTTGTATTAGTTGGAAGAGCAGGGCAAGACCCGGAAATGAAATACTTTGAATCAGGGAAAGTTAAGACAACTTTTTCTGTAGCGGTAAACCGTTGGGATTCAAAAGTAAAAGAAGAAGTTACTGACTGGTTCAATGTTGAACTATGGGATAAAATTGCAGAAGTTGCAGGCGAATATGTAAAAAAAGGTAAACTTGTGGCAATAGATGGGCGCCTTGCATCTAGTAAATGGCAAGATCCTTCTGGCACGACAAAAGAAAGATTTTTAATTAGAGCTAATAACTTAAGATTATTGGGCGGAAGAAACGACTAATATAATTTGAGGCATTTATGTTTGTTTCTAATAATATCGGAATTATTGCTGATGATTTAACAGGTGCTAATGATACAGCATTACAGTTTCATAATCATGGTTGTAATACCCAAATGATTTTAGAATTGTGCAATGATATTGCAAATAAAGATTTAATTCAATGCTGGGCTATTTCTACGGAAAGCAGAAATATTCCTTCTTTTGAGGCCATTGATGCAGTAGAGAAAGCAACTAATTTTATGAAAAATGAACTTAGTATTGATCATTTTTATAAAAAAATAGACTCTACGCTAAGAGGAAATATTGCGAAAGAAACTCTTTCCATGCTTAAAGCTTTAGAATGGGATGCTGCAATAATAGCACCTGCTTTTCCAAATGAAGGACGAATTACAATAGGTGGTTATCATTTATTAAATGGTGTACCTATTGAAAGGACAGAACTTGCTAGAGATCCATATTCACCAATTTATGAATCACATATTCCGACAATTCTTGAAAAGCAACTTTCTGAAACAGAAAAGGACATAATTGGTTTAATTGAGTTAAAAACAGTCATAAAAGGAGCCGGTCCTATTTTAATGAAGCTTAATGAGTTAATTAAAGAAGGAAAAAAACTAATTGTTGTGGATGCCATTTCTACTGTTGATTTAGAACAAATTATATTAGCAACAATAAAGAGCTCATACAAGATACTACCTTGCGGAGCTGCCGCACTTGCCGAAGGCTATTCGAAAGCATGGTTGCCGGACGACAGGTTTAACCTTATACAAAAAACAATTCCTGAATTACCTAAACTTATAATTTCCGGCTCTGCAACAGAATTAACAGCTACACAAATTAAAACATTAGAAGAAGACAAAAATTTTTCACACACATATTTTCTGTCTCTTTCAATAGAAGACATTATGAATGGAGTCTCTGAAGAATTAGTTGATAAAATCTGTAATAATCTTGGAGAATCTAACATTGTTACCGTACACTCTTCAGACATTGCCATCAATCCTCACTCGGCAGGAAATGAATTGTTGTTACAAGGCATAACAAAAGAGCGATTTTTAAGCATGATTACAGACTACTTAGCAGAACTAACACAAAAAATTATAGCTAAGTCAGATAGCATTTTAATTACATTAGGTGGCGAAACCTCTTGTAAATGTTGCAAGGCAATTGACAGTAAAATATTACATATTATTGATGCGGTCGCACCTGCTATGCCGTTGTGCATGAATCTAAACGCACAATGGATTGTTACTAAATCCGGAAACCTCGGCAACAGTTCAACTTTAATAGATATATTAAAATATTTTGATGCACACAAATAAAAATGAAAAATATTGTTGTAACTTACGGTGATTTAAATGGAATAGGCTTTGAAATTATGGTAAAAGCACTTAATGCTCTTGTTTTACCAATCGACAAAGTTAAAATTGTAGGGTCGCCAAAAGTTTTTTCCTATTATGACAAAAATTACAATTTAAAACTTAAAAAAGATTACGAAATTATAGATGTCGAACTTAGTGAAAACGCATTTAACATAGGAAAAGAAAACGTTTATAGCGGAGAACACTGTTTTTTATGTTTAAAAAAAGCCTGCGAATTGGTTAACAATAAAAAAGCTTCTTCAATTGTAACTGCACCTGTATCAAAACACGTACTAAATATGGCAGGGCATAATTTTTCAGGACAAACAGAAGTTTTAGAACATTTTTTAGCAGAAAAAAATGAAAAATCAGAAATGCTTTTTGTTGCCGACGATTTTAAAATTTTATTATTAACAAGACACATAGCTCTCAATAATATTTCAAAATCTATCACTAAAAAAATGATACAAGATAAAATAATCAGACTAAATGAAGTTTTAATTAACAGTTTTAATATAAAAAAACCAAAAATCGGGTTATTAGCACTCAATCCGCATGCCGGTGAAAACGGCATTCTTGGGACTGAAGAAATATCAATAATTAAACCAGCAATACATGCACTTATTAAAGAGAACATCAATATAGAAGGTCCGCTTGTTGCAGATGCAGCTTTTGCGAAATTTGGAAAATGTTATTTTGAAAAAAAGCCTTTGCCTTATGATTGTTATGTTGCAATGTATCATGACCAAGGTCTTATTCCTATGAAATTACTTGCACAAGACACGGCCATAAACACTACTATTGGTTTAAGCGCAATAAGAACATCGCCATCACACGGAACAGCTTTTGATATTGCAGGGAAAAACATTGCAAATGCTAACAGCATGATTGAGGCAATAAAATTGGCAATAAAAATTTAAAACTCCACAATTTTTCTATTAGAAAGCAAATTCTTAAAATCTTCTTCCGTTAATTTAAATACCTTATTCAAAACCTTTACTAAAGAGTTGACAGATGGCTCCGTAAGAAAACAATTAATATTATCTTGGAACAATCCATCTATACCAGTATTTTTTGTACCGATACACAAACATCCGCTAGCTGAAGCTTCTAGGTAGGCTAATCCTAACGTTTCATTAATGCTTGGTAAAATAAAGACATTAGCTTCTCTCATTTTTTTTAACGTTTCTTCATTAGATAAACGACCTAAAAACGAAATTTTATCATCCATTTTCAATTTTTTCACAACACGCTTTAATTTATATAGTTCTTTTCCTTCACCAATTATCTCAAAAGTAAAATCATACCCCTTAAATTGAGCAAAAGCTTTAATTGCAATATCTACATTTTTTCTTTTAATTAAATTTGCAGCAGTTAAAAACTTAATGCATTCATGCGCTTTTATTTTTGCAAACATTTCTTCTTCGGAAACAAAAAAAGATTTTTCAATTTTAGAAGATTTCACCTCTGTTTTTACCAAAGCATCAGGTAAAATTTTCAACAATTTTTGTTTCAAATGAGGTGCTCTACATAGTATTTTATCACAATTTTTATAAGCTTTTTTCATAGCATTGCGAAAATATATGGCATATTTTAATGATGTCATCAAATGGATATCAGACTGATGAACAGCATAAACAATAATGGGTCGTTTTTTACAAGATTTTAATAATCTTTCCACAAAAAGAATACCACTCGGCATATGTGCAATTATTTTATCATATTTATTAATATCGATAGACTTAACAGGGGTCAAAAAAGGAAGATAAAAATTTATGTTTTTAATTTCTAAACCACAACAACTATATTGTCCGTTTTTAAGAATTTTTTTACCTCTGATTAAACTATTCAGTAAAAAATTAGGTCTAACTATATCCACATTAGCATTTAGTGATAATTCTTTAACAATCGGAACTAAAGCCTTTGCACAATTTTCAGACTCTTTGATAGGTATCAAATCTGTAACAAATAAAATATTCATAAACTAATTATACACACTAGCTTAATGTATTGTAAATATTTTAAAAAAGTTGTAAAATTTACTAAAGAAGATAAAGAAAGAGGGAAAAAAAATGACAAATGTAATACAAGGAAATTTAGTAACAGGAAACGAAAAATACTGTATAGTAATTGCAAGATTCAATGAATTTATTGGTTCCAAATTGCTTTCCGGAGCTATAGATGAGCTTGTCAGACATGGTGTAAATGAAAATAATATAGATATTGTTTGGACCCCGGGAGCGTTTGAAATACCGGTAGTTGCACAAAAAGTTGCAAACTCAAAAAAATATGCAGCTATAATTACATTGGGTGCAATTATAAAGGGTTCTACCCCTCACTTTGACTACGTCTCCGCTGAATTATCAAAAGGTATTGCGCAAGTATCACTTAATACCGGTATTCCTGTAATGTTTGGTGTATTAACTACGGATAATATTGAGCAAGCAATAGAACGTGCCGGAACAAAAGCTGGTAATAAAGGTTCTGATGCAGCAAAAGGCGCTATTGAAATGGTTAATTTATTACAACAACTATAGTATATTTACAGGAGGGTAATATGTCTATAAACTTTTTTAATGCTTTCACTTTTATGTTCAAAGAAAAAAACTGGTTCGTTAAGTTTTTAATTGGGGCTCTGTTATTTTTCTTTATTAAACTTATCGCGTTAGCAATGGATATAATACATACAGACGCATTACCAACCTTAAATTTTAATTTATTTAACGAAAATTCTCCGGTTATGCTGATAGCCTTATATGCAGGTGCTCTTTTATTATTAGCATTGTCTATTTGGATGCATGCAACATCATTAGGCTACATTATTACCACGATAAGGCGATATATGCGCGGTGAAGAAGACATAATCCCAGATTGGGATGATGTTATGGGTAAACTATTCAGAAGAGGTTTCAAAGCATTTATTGCTATTTTTATATACATTTCAGCCATAAGTATTTTTGCAGTCGGAACTTATACATTTGCATCATTAGCACTAATATTTTCACCATTTGCAACAATGCTAATTTTTTTGGTTGCATCGTTTGTAATAGTTTATTCACTTTTATTAATACCTGCACTACTACTCTCTTACTGCGAAAAAGACAGATTTTTGGCAGCTTTCAATTTTGTTAGAGCAAGACAAATTATGCTAAAATCTATAGGCAAATATGTACTTGCACTAATAATGTTATTGGCAGTGATTATATTCAGTGCAATAATAAGCATAACTCTTTTCCAAGCAAAAGTTGGTATTTTAATATTACCGGTTCTTTGTTTCTATCTATTTATTGTAAAAGGAAATATTTTGGCACAATACTACGTATCAACTCTCGAGACAGCTGCAAATTAAAAATAATCACTATCATAAAATAACTGCCTTAATATTTAGGCAGTTATTTTTATTATTAATATCTAAAGGCATTAATTGAAGGATAATTCCTATCAACAAGGGCCTTTTTGCTAATTTTTAAAATTTGAGTAAATTGAGCCCTTTTAAACTCCATAATATTCAATTTATTAACAATATCTTTAACTAAAGTCTCATCAAAGTCTTTTGATATTTCTGTTACAGACTGTCCTTCTTCTATATATCTTGCCAATATTTCATCCAATATCTCATATTCAGGCAAAGAATCTTGGTCCTTTTGATCAGGACGCAACTCAGCAGAAGGTGCTTTTGTAATTGTATTTTCCGGAATAATTTCCTTATCTCTATTTATCCAACGTGAAACTGCATAAACTTCTTGCTTAAATAAATCACAAATCAAATTAATACCACCGCAAGTATCACCATACAACGTACAATACCCAACAGAAGCCTCTGATTTATTTCCTGTTGAAACAAGAACCCTGTTCTCTCTATTTGAATATGACATAAGAATATTCCCACGAAGTCTTGCTTGTAAATTTTCTTCAGACAAATCCATATAAAGTTTACCCTGAATATCATTTACAAATGTATCAAATAAAGGTTTTATAGATTGAGTTTTACACTCCATACCTAAATTTTTAGCTAACTCATAAGAGTCATTCCAACTACTTTCTGTAGAATATTTGCTTGGCATTGTTATCCCCAAAACATTCTCCGGGCCCAAAGCATCACACATAATAACAGCACTAATTGCAGAATCTATACCTCCTGAAAGACCTATTAATGCTTTTTTAAATTTATTTATTCTGCAAAACTCTTTAAATCCAAAAGAAAGAGCTCTAAATATCATTTCCTCTTTACATTTTTTTTCAAAATCAGATTTTTGTAAATTTTGGGTATCAATTACGATTAAATCTTCTTCAAAAGTTTTAGCTGTTGAAACTAACTTCCCGAAAGAATCTAATACATAAGAACCACCATAATATATTTTTTCTTGGGCCAAGCCAACATGATTTAAAAATAATGTATTTTTAGATTTTTCATAAGCCAATGATTTATTTTTTTCAAAAGGTAAAGAATTTAATCTTATAATCCAATCCGCATCATCAGTTTCAACAATATCTTCGCCAATTACTACAAGTAAATTTAAACCATTTAAATCAAATAATCTATTATAATTTTTACTTGAGAAATAACGTTTTTCTGAATAATTTAATTTGCTTTTAACCGCTACTTTTTCTATTTTTTTATTTCTTAATAGAAAAGCTGCATTAAAAAATTCACAGTCAATTTTCTCAATAGCACCCATCAAAATTGTTATCTTGTCAGAATAAGTCAATAATTCATCCTTAAGACATTGAGCTTTCTCTATATATTCCTTAATCAAAAGTAAATCACTTGACTCTTTTACAACATCACATAATTCGGGCAAAACAATTAAATCACAGCCTTTAATTATTGCTTCTTTTATTTGTTCAATAATTTTTTCTTTATTTCTATTTAAATCACCAATGGTTAAATTTACCTGCCCAAGTGCAATCTTCATTATTTACTCCAATTTTATGTAATATGTTTCTTCCCAGCGCAAATCAATATATCTAACAGGTTTATCCATTTTTTTTACCTGTTCTAAAATCGGTTGAATTGATTTAACCCGTTTTATAACAGTTGAATTCAACTCCCCAATTCTTAATGTTGTAGTTTGCAGCTTAACGTATATGTCTTTAGGATTTCTAAAATCCAAATAAGTAATTTTTTCACCGGAACTGGCCTCTATTGTTCTGGCAAGTTTTTCTATTCTTGAAACTTTCTTTTCATCCCAATTTCTATAGTCATCCCCTCTTACACCATAAGTTAAAACCAAATAAGTTTTATATGCAGGATTAAGTGGCATATAATCTCTACCGATTAGGACTCCGCCTTGGGCAAAAAAAGCAATAGGAACGACATCATCACTCGGCGCTATTGTTAAAACAGGTAATCGTTCATCAATCATAACAACCAATCTGGCCGGCCACCAAAAGCGTCTGATATAAACATTTTTTATAGGTTTCAACACTTCAACATTTTTTGCTAATTCTCTAGTATCTAATAAAAATATAGGCGTCCTCTCAATACCCGTTCTTCTCAATTCATTTAAAATTTTGTAACTCGGTGTAATTTTATTTCCTATAATTTTTAGCGACTTATTTTCAACAGAATTGAACGCATACGCGCTCAAATACCACATTTTACAATGATATAAACGATAACCGCCATAAATAAGTACTGCTATCAATAGAATTCTTACAAAAGCTCTCAATCTATTCAATTTAATCTTGCTTCGTCTAACATTTCTTTGTAATTGATGTTGTTTTACTCTTCGACGAATAGCCAAATCAGGATCTCTATTGAAATCCTCATTATCTTCTATATATGGCTGATTAAAATTTTCACTCATCTATTTTTGTAACCCTGCTGAATTTAATATTAATTGAACCAATTGGTCATAAGAAATCCCTATACACTTAGACTGAGCAGGCAAATCGCTTAAATCGGTCATCCCGGGACTAGTGTTAATTTCCAAAACATAAGGCACTTCATTAACAACCAAAAAATCAACTCTTGACAATGAATTACACCCACAAGCTTTATGTGCCAAAACAGCTATTTCTTTTATTTTTTCAGTCATTTCAGCAGAAAATTCTGCCGGCAAAATAAACTCTGTCATACCTTCTGTATATTTAGCCTCATAATCATACCATTCCGTTTTTGTCCGAAATTCCAATATTGCGGTTGCAAAAAGCTCATCTTTATCCTGCAAAACCCCAACAGTGGCACAAGTACCAACCAAAAATTCTTCAATAAGAATATCTTGATTAAGTTTTTCTGCTTCTTCAAAACATTTAGTCAACTCAAACTCATCATGAACTTTAAACATCCCAATACTTGAACCTTCACAAACAGGTTTAATCATTAATGGATACTTTAATCCTTTCACTTTTTCTAAAAGATTTTCACCCTTTCGGATAAAAACGGATTTTATCAAAGGAATTCCTGCAGACTTTAACATCTCCTTTGTATAATACTTGTTCATGCAAAGAGCTGAAGACATAACCCCACAGCCTGTGTATTTTATTCCTAAAATTTCCAACACACCTTGGATACAACCGTCTTCGCCGTATTTACCGTGCAAGGCATTATATGCAACCTCTATTTTATTATCTCTCAAATTATTAACAATGTTCTCATCAACATCTATCAAAATAGCGTTTTTATAACCTAAACGACGAAGAGCATCAAGACAATTTTTTCCGGAACGCAAAGAAACCTCACGTTCATTAGACATCCCGCCCGCCAAAACAGCTATTCTTGTATCTACATCAATTAATTTTTCAAAAACTCGTTCCATATCTCTTCTTCTTCCTTAGTCTTTATACCAATATATTCAACTTCAGGTCTTAGTTTAATACCAAAAGCTTCATATACTTTATTATACATATTTTTCATCAATTGTGAAACTTCTAAACTTGTAGCGTTATTCAGATTTACAATAAAATTTGCATGATTTTCATAAACTCTTGCTCCGCCGCAGCTTAATCCTTTAGCACCAGCTAACTCTAACAGCCTTCCGGCTGAGTCATTTTCGGGATTTTTAAAAACACTCCCACAGTTAGGCATACTTAGATTCGGTTGCTTATTTTTACGGAATAATTTATTTTTCTCCATAACAGATAAAACTTCTTCTTTTGTTTTTACAAGTAAATTTAGAACTACTTCTAAAACCACATACCGACCTGTCTTTATAATCGACTCCCTATAAGCAAATTGCATATCTTCTTTTGTAATGATTTTTGTATTATCTTCCTGACAATCATAAACTAATGCAGACTCAAAAACATCCGCTAAAGCCTGCCCATTAGCAGAAGCATTCATACAAACTATTCCGCCAATAGTTCCAGGAAAACCACACATAAATTCTAATCCGCTTAAACCTTTCTCCATCGCGGCATTTGCCAACAAAGCCCCGACTGCTCCGACTTGCGCATAAATCTTATTTTCTTTCAATTCGAATCTATTATATTTTTTAGTCAAAATAACATCTTGCGCTACGCCTTGGGACGAAATCAAAACATTTGACATTCCGCCAAGAATTTTGAACTTTTTTAACTTTTTCAATAAATCAATAAATTCTTGCGTGTCAAATGGAAAATAAACATTTTTGACTTTTCCGCCTATTTTAAAACTTGTATATTTTTGCAATTCATATTCACTAAAATGTTCCATTTAGCCACCTTATGAACCCTTAGCGTTAAGAATTAAAGCTCCAAGTTTTGTAACATCACCGGCTCCCAATGTAATAACAATATCATCTTTGCGCAGCTCTTTTGTAACCTCTGACACTATATCTGATATTTTACCGGAAATATAAACAACACCATCTTTACCAAATGTCTTATTTAGTTCATTTGCAAACTCTTCTGAAGTATGTCCCTCTATAGGATTCTCACTTGCAGCATAAGTATCAAGTACAATAACTTTATCCGCATCAGAAAAACACTTTAAAAACTCATTGTATAAGCCATGCAATCTTGTATAACGATGCGGTTGAAATACTGCAACCAAACGTTTTTTGTTGTTGCAAGCACGAGCCATGCTCAACGTCGCGCTTATTTCACTGGGGTGATGAGCATAATCATCAACAATTTGAATACCATCAACACAACCTACATTCTGATAGCGCCGTCCCATTCCTGTAAATCTGGAAAAACAATCCTTAACTTTATTTATATCTATACCCGCCTCAACCAAAGAACAAACAACAGCCAAGGCATTATATACATTATGTTCTCCATGAATTGACAATCTTATTTGTATCAAAAATTCATTTTTTCTATAAATTTCAAAACTTGTTATACCATCCAAATATTCCACATTTCTAAAAGTATAATCAGCATTATCTTTTCCAAAAGTTACAAAAGAAATATTTTGATTTTTTTCTATAAGCTGCTGACAGCCATTACAATCTTTATTTATAACAACTTTCGATTGAGGATTCAAATTGCCTAAAAAAGTCGTAAACGCATCTACTAATGAAGATAAACCGGCTTTATAAAAATCAATATGATCAACTTCTAAATTATTTATAACTGTGACATCCGGAGAATATTTCAAAATTGTTCCGTCTGATTCATCCAACTCTGCTACAAAATATTTTCCGTTATCCGCCTTTGCATTGGTTTCATACTCCGGAATAAATCCACCCACGACATACGAAGGCAATAAATCTGATTTTGCCAAAACATAAGAAGCTAAACCACTTGTAGTTGTTTTTCCATGCGTGCCTGAAAAGCCAATAAACATCCCTTTAGTTCTTTGAAAATCTTCCGCTATATATTTCAATAAATCAGAACGATGAAAAATTTTCATGGATAATTCTTTTGCTTTCTTTAATTCCGGATTATCTTCTTTTATGGCAGTACTTGCAATTACAACAGAATTTTTCGGCAAATTTCTTTCATTATGTCCTACCGACACAACAGCTCCAAGGTCTCTAACTTTACTAAAATACTTTCCTTCTGAAACATCTGAGCCACTAACACTATACCCTTTTTCTAAAAGATATTTAGCCAGTCCACTCATTCCGACACCACCTATTGCTATAAAATGAAAATTTGTTTTTTGCCCAGCGCAATCCATTATAATCAAACCTCTACAGTACTTTTCTCTATTTTATTACAAACAAAAAAGAGAGAAAACTACGTTAAACAATGTAAATAATTTATGATTTTCAGAAAAAATATAGAAAAACATATACAATATGTTATACTAGTAGTAGAAGAAGATACCAAAGGTATAAATATGAAAAAAACACTAAATGTTTTACTTTTAATAATTTGTTGTACGCCACTCTTAACTGCCTGCAACAAGACAGGCATTGTAACATCTACCGGAACATTAGGACAAAGAACTAAACTATATCAACAATATTTGCCCAACACGCCCCAAAAAAATGCAGGTTCTTCCGTTATCTATCTTGGACGAGACCACGAGCATAGTAGCTTTGGCCCGCCTCCCATTCGTTTCGTATTTGAGTAAAAATCGAAAAAACAAACTAGACTTTTATTTTTTTTAGTTTATTATATTTGTAATAATAAAACACACTTAAGGAGTTATTAATGAGCATTTCTCACGGTAGTCTTGAGATATCTATTCTCAACGCAATATGGTATATAGAAGAAAACAATCTTTCAAAACATATAACAGTAACAGATATTTTCAAGCTTATGCAAAGAACAAATGAACCAAGAGCGTACACAACAATAAAAACAGTAATGGATAGATTGGCAGAAAAAGGGCTTTTAATAAGAATCAAATTAGGTAAAAAATTCTCGTACAACTCCACAAAAACGAGAGAACAAAGCGCAAATGAAGCAATACTTAAACTTGCAACCACTTATTTTAATGATGATGTACGAATGCTAGGTGAGGCAATCAACAGAATATGCAATTCTTCAAAAGTTTTTTCTCAAATTTAAGTAATTTTTTATACAACATACACCAAAAAGATTTGCACAAAAGAACAGAAAAGAAAGATTGGGTGGCTGAAAGAAAAGTTGTTGCCTCTATTATAATGCAAGTTTTGACAGAAAAAAAATCCGTAAGAGAAGCGCTACTGGAATTCCCGAAAAACTGTACAGATAATGCTGTTGGTGTAGCATGGCACGCATTAATTCATTTAGAAGCAGATGAAAATATATCGCAAAAAGATTCTGTTTTTCATGAAGTACAAATTGATTTTTTAGAAGGATTGCATAATATTTTATCTGAAGGTAAAGACTTGCCCGAAAACTTAATAAACGAATATAATAAATATCACAAAGGAGTTGACACATTTCTATGTTCAAAAAAAGAATATTTTTGGCACGAAATGAAAAAAAATATCAGCATAGAACCGTAAAAAAAGCCCAAAGCACTTTAGAATATGCATTAATTTTACCATTACTTATCCTTATTATTTTAGGGCTTTTAGAATTTGCATTTATTTGGCAAAAAACAAATTCATTAGAAATGGCAACTCAAGAAATCAGCGCGAATATAGCCACAAATTCAAACAAAAACAATATAAAAAACATAATAGAGAAAAAAACAGCTCACTTACAAAACAGAAACTTATCTTTTTATACAAAAGAACAAAACCAATCAATAACATTTGTTTCTAATGAAACTATTGAAAATACCCCCATCCTAACTTTAACCATCACGTACAGCTCAATAGGTCAAAATCTTGTGACAATGCCTACTGTACAAACACTACTTGTGCACAAGCTTATGTTTTTCCCTCAAAATATTATTCTTAAGTCCACAAAAACAATTACAAATAATTATTTTTAGACCAAAGAAGATAATCCTTCAACATCACTGGATATAATTACTTTCCCCATCTCAACAGGCAAAATAAATCTTAATTTATTCTCTAAAACTTTTTTATCAAAAGTCATAGCTTCAACCAATGACTCTTTAGTTGCTACAGATGGCAACACATACGTTAAGCCATATTTTGCCAATAAAGAAATTGCCGAATTATAATAATCATCGTTAACCATTTTTTTATGTTTTGCCAAATCAAAAGCAAACTTTATACCCATCGCAACAGCCTCACCATGTGTAAAATGCTGATAATTTGTAACTTTTTCAATTGCATGAGCATATGTATGTCCAAAATTCAAAATTGCCCGCAAGCCCAGTTCTTTTTCATCTTTGCTAACGACCATTGCTTTTATTTCACAACAAATACAAATCATTTCTCTCATAACATTAACATCAAAAGACCTTATTTCAGCAGCATTCTTATACAAAAACTCAAAAAACTTATAATCACAACCTGCTGTTTTTTCAATAAAAGCATACTTAACAATTTCAGCTAAACCAGTTTTAAATTGACGTTTATCTAATGTCTTTAAAACCGCAATATCAGCTAAAACAAGCTTAGGTTGATAAAAAGCCCCAACAAGATTTTTGCCGTATTCTGTATTAATAGCAACCTTTCCACCTACAGAAGAATCAACTTGCGCGAGTAAAGTTGTAGGAATCTGAATAAAATCAATTCCTCTTAAATAAGTTGCAGCACAAAAACCTGTAATATCACCAACAACCCCGCCACCAAAGGCGACAAAAGCATCCTTTCTTTCCAGCTTCATTTGTAAAGCTTTATCCATAATTAGTTTATAAGTTTCAAAATTTTTATATTGTTCTCCATCCTCCAACACTAAAAACTCAGCATTATCAAGCCTTAATAAATTTGGATACAGTTTAATAACAGTCTTATTAGTAACAACCAAATACCTTGTTGCTTTTGTATATTTTTTTATATATTCTTGTGCTTTTTCTAATATGTTTTCACCAATAAATATCGGATACTCATATGCCGATTTTTCAGGAATATTTACAATTACATCCGGTTTTTTATTTTCCATAATTTATAAATTTCTCCATAACTTCTTTCGCAACATCTTCAACCGATTTTAAATTTGTATCAATTTTTAAATCTGCCAACTCATAATAAGGTGTTCTTTCTTTCAAAAAAGATTTTATTTTTTCTTCAACATTTTCACAATTGAGTAAAGGACGAGAGCTGTCTCCATTAAGTCTATTACATAGTGTTTTAGCACTTCCTGAAAGATAAAATGAAACAGAACCGGTTTTTAAAAGTTTTCTGTTCTCTTCTCGAATGAACATTCCACCGCCACATGATATAATTAGTTTTCTTTTATTTTTTATTTGATGAAGAAAAGCTGTTTCACAATTTCTAAAGTAAGTCTCACCTTTCTTCCGAAAAATTTCAGAAATAGAAGAATTTTCTATCAATTCTATTTCCTTATCAGTTTCTACAACCTCATATTCACTTAATAAATCTCCTAATACTTTAGCAACAGAAGATTTTCCACACCCCATCATACCAACAAGTACAATATTTTTATCCAAAGCCATTTATTTTGACTCCAAATATGCTTTGTACCTATTAAAATTTGCGATTATTTCATTAAAATTATCACATCCAAATTTTTCAAAAATAGCATTAAGCAATACATATGCACACATTGATTCCGCAACAACACCACAAGCAGGAACAGCACACACATCAGCTCTTTCAAAATGAGCTTCTATTTCTTCTTTGGTAATTAAATCTATAGAATGTAATGGCGTTTTCATTGTTGGGATTGGTTTCATTGTAATTGAAACAGATAAAGGCTCTCCATTAGTCATCCCACCTTCTATCCCGCCTGCATTATTGGTCTTTCTAAAAACATTACCATTTTCATAAAAAACTTCATCATGCATTTTAGAGCCCAAAAGATTTCCGGCCTCAACTCCTGCACCTATCTCTACGGCTTTAATTGCCGGAATAGACATCAAGGCCTGTGCTAACTGAGCATCTAACCTTCTATCCCAATGAACATAAGACCCTAGACCTACAGGCAAATTTTTAAAGATAATTTGAATTTTGCCTCCGAGAGAATCCCCTCTTTCTTTTGCCAAATCAATTTCTTTTTTCATTTGCTCATATGTATTATCATCGGCACATCTTAAATCTGATATTTCTACCTTTTCTTTTAAAGCATTATAATCCAAGTTAACTGGATTTGCCTTAACCGAACCTAACTCAACAACATGTGAAAACCCATCTATACCAAATGAATTTAAAATAGATTTACAAATAGCACCAACAGCAACTCTTGACGCCGTTTCTCGAGCTGAAGAACGTTCTAAAACATTTCTGACATCATAAAAGTCATACTTAACAGCGCCTGCATAATCTGCATGTCCCGGTCTTATCTTAGTTATTTTTTTTTGTTCTATAAGATTTAAAATATTATTATCAGAAACATCCTGAGGCTCAACATTCATTGGAATTTGCCAATTTTCCCAATCTTTATTTTTTATTTCTAAACAAATCGGAGCACCGGTTGTTTTTCCAAATCTAACCCCTGATTTAATTTCAACGGCATCTGTTTCAATCAACATTCTCCCGCCACGCCCATAACCAACCTGTCTATGACGCAATTCACAATTAATAAACTCACTGCTGATTGCGAAACCCGCCGGAACACCTTCTACAATTACATTAAGGCATTTACCATGTGATTCGCCTGATGTTAAAAATCTTATAGCCATTTTTAATCCTTTTTAGTTGTATTTTTTATATTCCTAATACTGGTAAACACATTTCCTTCTGCATAAAAATCTTTAGGGTTCATAAACATAATTATTTTATCAGCTTCTATAGAACGTGCTTGCTCTGTTATTTTAGAGCGTCCTGTAAAAATCACTTGGTTTAACTGTTTTGTATTTTTATCAGGAAGAACTGTTGCTTTTGGACCTGTAGCTATATAATCTTTGTAATGAACTCTAACATTACCACTAGCCATTATTACATTATTTTTTTTGTCATACTGCTGATAATTCGACCAAACTTGTATCCTGTCGCCTTTTTCAGATGTTAAATCAGTATACGCATTACCTTCAGAAATAGCTATTTCTGTTGCTGTTGCATAAGAAAAATGATCTGCCATCAAGGTATTTTTGTCACCTTGTCTAATTTTGGCATCCCCATGCAATTCCATTTTTTCAAGATCATTTTTTTTATTCAATCTTGCAATTGCTTTATCAGAATATGTTTGAATATCATCATAGTTGATAATAGTTCCGCCTGTTGCTGTCATAACATTAGTTTGTGTATTATATTCCTGTTCATCCGAAGTAATAACAACCGTTGGTTTTTTAACAGTTGTAACTATTGTTTGAACATCACCTGTTGCTGTAATAACTTTTTTCAATAAAGAAACTTTCAAAATATTTGATTTAATTTCGCTCTTTTTACCACTTCGGATTTGATAGGCATATGGTTTATCAAAAAAGGTTGCTTCATCAAGTTCACCAACTTGCTCATCTATTGTTGCCTCAGCATATGGGCTTTGAACATGAACATCATCAATTTGAACTTGTACATTTCCTTCAAATTTACCTTTATTTTCATTTGAACTAAATAATTGTTTCTCTGAACGAATAGTCAAATCTGCACAATGAGCAACCATCGCACCGCAAACAACCAATAAAAATAATATTAACATCTTTTTCATAATTTCTTACCCTTTTCACCAAAAAGCTCTGTTTTCACATTTCCTTTTACTTTTAATAACCGCCAATCCGGAGTAAGAGAAGCCGTATCTGCATACAACCTAACTTGATCTTTCTTCTCGATTATAATATTTCCTTGCGCAAAGATATCATTTTCTTTCCCTTGCCAAGTAATTCTATCTGATTTTATATATTCACCATTTTTATAAACAATTAAAGAATTGTCATACAATACAACTTTTTGTGTCGTTTCAGTAAGAGTGCCTTTATCAGACTTAAAACTCATAATAACTTGTCCATCACGATAAAAATTACCAAAAACATTATGCAACAAAACGACCTTATCCTTACTATCATAATGTCCTTCTTCCGCATACACTTCCCAATATTTTGCATTATCCTTAGTTTCTGTAACTATCAAGCCATGCACAACAATTTTTTGCTTCTCCATAGCGTTAGAAAGCAAATCTTTTCGGAAGTTTTTGGTAATCATCCTACCTGCCGCAAAAGCCCATATCATACCTATAATTACTATTATGGCAAGAATTATATAAAATTTGTTGCGTTTTTTCATTATTACCTCTATTTTTTAATTTTAGCACAAAAGCCGTTGCTATAACAAATGTAAACAACTTTTTACAGAACTAAAATAATGCAAGCTGAGAAATTGTTTGTTCTTCTAAAATTTTACGGACAAAAAGTTTTCTGTGATGTTCTGTTATTCCATATGTTCTAATTGCTTCAATATGAAGTTTTGACAAATAACCTTTATTATCAGCCCAAAAATATTGAGGATATTTTTTATGCAATCTTTGCATAGCTCTATCTCGTTCTACTTTAGCAAGAATACTAGCCGCAGCAATAGAAGCAGAAGTAGCATCGCCTTTTATAATAAATTTTTGAGGGTAGTTAAAATTTTTAATTAACTTATTCCCATCAACAAAAACCTCTACATCTTGGCTATCCAATTGTTTTATGACTTTACAACAAGCTCTCTTCATTGCATCTAACGATGCATTAAGTATATTCATTTTTTCAATTTGAGCAACAGTAGACTTACAAACCGCATAAATCGAATTTTGCTTTATTAATTCATACAACTCTTCTCGCTTACTTTCAGAAATTTTTTTTGAATCATTAAGTTCGGTCAGCAAATCACAAGGTGGTTTTATAAAACATACAGCAGCTGCATAAACATCTCCGGCAGCAGGTCCTCTTCCTGCTTCATCCGTACCTATTAGAAAACTTCTCGTCTTATTTTCTTTATCAAATTTTATTAATTCATTCATTAATATCATCCAGCGTAAATTTACCAGATTTTCCGTCTCTAAAAGCTTTTAAAACAAAAGCTGCAGTTCTTGTCACATCAGGCTCATTTCCTGAAATAATCCAATTTCTTGATATTGCAATATTTTCTAGCGTTGGCTGAACGGAGTAATCAAGTTTATAATAATTATAAAAACCCTCTTTATATTTCTCACTTAATATTTGTACTAATTCTTGAGCAACTTCCTCATTTTGATAAGCATTTTCACTAACTGAATTCACAAAAGCTAATTTTTGAGCAGCTTTTTGATTATCCAATTTTAGAGGAATAATCCCGGGTGTATCTAATAAATCAATTTTAGGATTAACTCTTACCCACTGCTGCATACGAGTAACTCCGGCTTTTGCTCCTGTTTTAGTTTTAGTCTTTTTTATCAATTTATTTATAATACTTGATTTTCCAACATTAGGCATCCCAACGACCATTACTCGAACAGGTCTAGGCAACAAACCTTTTTGCATAAGCTTTAGCATTTTTGGCTTACCCAAATCTATTAATTTATTCACTATAATAGAATAATCATTACCTTTATGCGCAGATGAAGCAATTACAGGATGTCCTGTTTCTTCTTTAATTTTTTGAATCCATTCTTTTGTTTTTAAATCATCTGCCAAATCAGCTTTATTTAAAACTATTAAACGAGGAATATCTCCCAATATTTTTTTTATGTCAGGATAGACACTACTACGCGGAATTCTTGCGTCTAAAACTTCTATTACAACGTCAACAAGGCTGAGTTGTTCTTTTAACTTTCTCTCAGCCTTGGCAATATGTCCCGGATACCAATGTATATGTGACATTTGGTAAAATTCTTCTTATCTTTTTTCTAATTTTTCTTTGATTCTTGTAGCTTTACCAGAACGTTCTCTCAAATAGTAAAGTTTAGCACGTCTAACATCACCACGTCTTAATACAGCAATTTTTTCTACACGTGGAGAATAAACAGGAAATACTCTTTCTACGCCAACGCCTTGGAATATTTTTCTAACAGTGATAGTTTTACCTACACCAGAACCACGCTTTTTAATAATTGTTCCTTCAAAAGCCTGTGTTCTTTCTTTGTTTCCTTCAACGATTCTAACGTAAACTTTTACGGTATCTCCAGGATTTAATTCCGGCAATTCTTTATCCAAGTATTGTTTTTCTAATTCTTTAATAATAGGGTTCATCTCTTTCTTCCTTATAATTTAGTCTAGGTTTCTTAATGCTAAGCAAAACATAAATAAATTTCAAGTACTTTTACTTCAAAAAGTATTGAATATAAAAGAAATGTAACAAAAAGGAAATAAAACACAAATCGTGTATAATCATGAACTAACAGGAGAAAGAAATGAAATTACTAATCCAAAGAGTTAATAAAGCGTCTATTAACATAAACGGGAGAACGCACTCCCAAATTAACAAAGGTTTGTTGATATTTTTAGGAATAGAAAAAGGTGATACATCTGAATGTTCAAAGTGGCTTATTGAAAAAATTTTAAAGCTCAGAATTTTTGAAGACGAAAATGAAAAAATGAACTTGTCTATAAAAGATGTTAACGGCGAAATTATGGTTGTTTCTCAATTTACACTTGCAGGAAACTGCAAAAAAGGAACAAGACCAAGTTTTGATAACGCAGAGATACCGCAAAAAGCAAACGAAATGTATGAAGAATTTTGTAAACATTTATCAAACAGCATAAATATTAAAACCGGTGTTTTTGGAGCTATGATGCAAATTGAACTAATAAATGATGGACCTGTTACTTTTATTTTAGAAAAAAAACCTTAAGCTTGATATCAAAATTTATTTCTAATACAATAATTTTGCTATGAAAAAACCTGAATTATTAATGCCGGCAGGCAGTAAAGAAAAACTGGAATATGCTATAAGATATGGCGCTGATGCTGTATATCTCGGACTCGTTGACTTTAGTCTTCGTTCAATGAGGAAAGGCGACATCATAACAGCTGAAAATATTAAATCTGCAATTGAATTAGCTCATTCCCTTAATGCAAAAACTTACTTAACTTTAAATATTTTTGCATTTAACGATGATATTAAAAATCTTGAAAAAAATATTGAAATAATTTCTGACGCAAAGCCTGATGCTATAATTTTTTCAGACTTTGGCATTTACAATGTTGTCAGAAAATATTTACCAAATACAGAATTACACGTAAGCACTCAAACAAACATTTTAAATTATGAAACAGTTAAATTTTGGCAAGATTTGGGCGCCACAAGGGCTATTCTTGCGCGTGAGTTATCTATAAAAGAAATTGCAGAAATCAAAAATAAAGTTCCAGACATGGAACTTGAAGTTTTTGTCCACGGCGCACAATGCGTTTCTTTCTCTGGAAGATGTCTTTTAAGCGACTACATGACTAAAGGAGAAAGAAAAGCTAATCATGGAGGCTGCGCTCAAGCATGTCGCTGGAGTTATCAATTAGTTGAAAAGACTCGCCCCTTAGAACCTATGGAAATCAATGAAGATGAGCGTGGCACACACATATTAAGCACCAAAGACTTAAACCTAATCAAACTTCTTCCAGAACTTATAGATGCCGGTGTTGACAGTTTCAAAGTCGAAGGCAGAACAAAAAGTCTTTACTATGTTTCTGCTGTTGCTAAAGCATACAGAGAAGCTATTGACCGCTACTGTGACAAAGGAATTAAAAATTTTGATGACTTATACTTAGACTTGCTCAAAGTTGGTAACCGTGGTTACACAGAAGGTTTCTTTTTAAAAAAACCAACTGGTGATGGATACAGCTACGATATATCTAAAGGTTTGGCAGGTGCTGACTTTTTATGTGAGTTCTGGGACAAAAAAGATGACAAATTTTTAGTTAAAATTAAAAACAAAATAACAGTTGGTGATGAAGTTGAAATTATTTCGCCAAGTGAAAAATTCACAACAAAAGTAAT
This sequence comes from Candidatus Gastranaerophilaceae bacterium, assembly GCA_045636305.1. Classification (GTDB taxonomy): domain Bacteria; phylum Cyanobacteriota; class Vampirovibrionia; order Gastranaerophilales; family Gastranaerophilaceae; genus RGIG2134. The sequence goes on from JAZTXF010000049.1 coordinate 27,068, forward strand.
TGGAATTTATGACAAAAATGACACTTTACTGGACGTTGGAAACACAAACGACGAAGTATTTATTGAATGTGCTCAAGCTCCAACCGAATATAAATACGCAATTGCACGCACTATTGGAATAAAAAACGAAAGATAAAAAATGTTTTTAAAACCTGATTACAATTTAACAAGCATCAAAGAAATAAATACAGACGAGCTGTATACTAAAGAAATAAAAGCAATTTTATTTGATTTAGACAGTACGGTTATGGCATCAAAAAGCGGATATTTTGAGAACTGGGTTCTTGAATTGTTTGACGAACTATCCGAAAAATTTACAGTAGCTATTTTAAGCAATAACAAAAAAATAGAATATATTGAAAAAGCAAAACATCAATGCAATATAGACGTAATTGGACACGCAAACAAACCAAACCCTAAAAGCTTACTGACATATTTAAAAGCAAAAAACATAAACCCGAAAAATGCTATTATGATTGGAGATAGACCCCTTACTGATATTTTGGCAGGAAAACTTGCAGGAACAAAAACAATGTTAGTAGATTCAATTACAAAAGATACTGAACCAAAACTAACCAGATTTGTTCGTTTTATAGAAAGACTTACTATAAGAAAATAATTTAAGTAGCAATTTTTTCTTTAATATTTTTTTTAAATATATGGAAATATGTTTAAAAATGAGTTAAAATAATATTATGGAGAAAAAAGATAACGTTTTAGAATTAAAAGTCTTGAAAAACGGTTCTTTTGAAAAAAAAGAACAAGTTTTTGCGCAAAAATTTTCTACTAACCCTATTTCAAAAAACTTTATCAAATTCATTAATTCTCATAAAAACAAATTCGATATTAAAGACCTTTTTAGATAATGTACCAGACAAAAAACAGAATTTTTTTAGACTTAACAAAAAATCAAAAATCTGATTTTTTATCTTTTGTTAAAATCTATACAAAAAATTATATAGAGTGTGATGAACAAAGTATTTTTTATAACATTTTAGATGAAATTGAATACTACCATGAACTTGGACAAGGTAAATTTAACTACATTGATATCAATGAGCAAAAGCATATGGATGATATAAAGTTATACATAAAAGCGTGCAAAAAATATTATGAATACAAAGCATCTCAACGCCCGATATATGAAGAACAAAAAAGAATACAAAAAGAAATTAAAACCCATATTTTAAATGAAAAACAAAAAAAAGAACCACCTACAAAAAAACAAATTTCATACTATAAGGCGCTATGCAAAAGACACAATCTAACACCCAAAACACCGGAAGAACTTAGCAAATATGATATAAAAATAGAAATTCAAAAACTCTTAGATGAAAATAATCAAAAACAAGAAAACAGTTTACAATAATAAGACAGCTTCATCTACTATTTTTTCAACATTCACTTCTTCTATTGCAGGCTCAGTTTTTAAATGAATTAAATATTCAATATTTCCTTTTGGCCCTCTAATTGGAGAGTATTGCAAATTATGAACATTCAAACCTAATTCTTCAGCACAAGCAATTACATTTTTTATCACATCTATGTGCGTATTTTTATCTCTAACAACTCCATTTTTACCAACAAGCTCTTTACCTGCTTCAAACTGGGGTTTTATAAGTAATGCAAACTCTTTTTTTTCTCCCAACAAGTTAATAACATTAGGCAAAACTTTGGTAATAGAAATAAAAGACAAATCCATTGCGCAAAAATCTGCAACAGGTTCATTTTCTGAATAAATATCTGTAAAAGAACAATTTTTAACATTAGTACGTTCAATAACTTTTATCTTATCAGACTGTCTCAATTTCCAAGCAAATTGTCCATATCCAACATCAACAGCGTATATAAACTTTGCACCTCTTTGCAACATACAATCAGAAAATCCACCTGTAGAAGCACCTGCATCAAGACAAATTCTATTCTCTAAATTTATTTCAAAACTATTTAACGCCTTTTCAAGCTTAAAGCCACCACGAGAAACGTAAGGCATTGTTTTTATCTCAATATTTGTTTCATCAGTAACTAACAACTGGTGTCCGGCCTTTGTAATTGTTTCACCATTCACCTTAACATCCTGAGCCATTATCGCGGCTTGGGCTTTCTGACGAGTTTCAAAATAGCCTAAATCTACAAGTACCTTATCTAAACGTTCCTTTTTCATTTTAAATTAAAAGCCCTCAATGCATTTTCCGTAGTTATTTTTTCAACTTCCTGTTCTGTAATATTACGTAAGCTCGCAATTCTTTCAACAACATATTTTAAATATGCAGGCTGATTTTCCTTGCCCCTATATGGCTCCGGTGTAAGATAAGGAGAATCTGTTTCTAAAAGCAAATATTCCAATGGCATTTTTTCAAGAACTTCATGTGCTTTTTTAGCATTTTTAAAAGTAGACACTCCGCCAAAAGCCAAGTAATAACCTTCTTTTATACATTCCATTCCAAACTCATAACTTCCGGAAAAACAGTGCATTACAACGGCAGTTTCTTTAGAAACATTTTCTTTTAACAGTGTCAAACTATCTAAATGAGCTTCTCTGTCATGAACAATTAATGTTTTACCCAACTCATTTGCCAATAATATTTGTCTTTTAAAAACATCCTTTTGAATATCGACAAAAGACTTATCCCAATAATAATCTAAGCCACATTCACCTATTGCAATAACTTTTGGATTTTGACATTTTTGTTTTATTATTTGCTCAACTTCATCCGAATACAATTTTGCTTCTGAGGGATGAACCCCCATTGCACAATAAATATCATCATACTTATTAACTATATCCAATATCCGTTCAAAAGTTGAAGGCTCAACGGCAGGAATAATAATTTTTTCAACATTGTTTGATTTAGCATTTTCAAGCATTTTATCAAACTTATCAAAATACTCTTCAAAATCAATATGTGCATGTGTATCAATAATCATTTAATCAAAATTCCATTAAAGCTTTGGCAAACTTACTGATAATATCATACAACGAAAAAAAACTAATCAAGCTCTTACGTTTTTTATACAAAATTACTGCAACAACAAAAGACTTAATCAACATCAAATTTTTATATAAAACTATTTTATTCTGATGTTTAATATATTTTTCAATAACATTATTAATAATCACAAATGCATTTCTGACATATTCAAATTTAGGCTTAATTTGAGATTTTACCAACCACACTTTTTTATCCAGAGTAACAACCTTTTCGTTCAACTCTGAGAGGCATTTTACTGAAAAATACCCAATCGCAAACTGTATAGAAATTATAAGTAATATTAATATTGCGCACATAATTCAATTTAGATTATAATAGAAAATATAAATATAATAAATACACAATTAGCACTAAATTATGGATATATTAAAACAAACAAAATTTTTATTGGCTTTAACAATAGCTAAAACTACGGCAATAGGATTAAAATTATTTTCCAAGCCGGCAACATCTTTGCCGGGAATGCTTGCACTGAAAATAGACAAAGATTTTCTATCTAATACTACATCTTCCTGCAAAAAAAGTATAATTACGGTAACCGGAACAAACGGAAAAACAACCACATCAGGATTAATTGCTGAAATACTCAAAAAAAAAGAAGATTCTGTTTTGCACAATAACAAAGGTGCAAACATGCCACAAGGTATAGCAACCTCACTAGCTTTGAATATCACACCATACAAAAAATTTGATTATTTTGTATTAGAAAATGATGAAGCATATTTAAATAAAATCTATGACCAAATAAATGCCGATTATCTGGTCGTAACAAACCTTTTTCTTGATCAAATGGATAGATATTGTGAAACTCAAAAAACAGCATCTTTAATAAAAAAAGCAATAGACAAAAACCCCAACCTAACTCTTTTATTAAATGCCGATGACCCAATGTTAAAAACACTATACACAAAAAAGACCTTAACTTTTGGATTTGAAAATATAGAAGTTATTAATAAAAAAGAAAACGGCAAAATAAACAATGAAATATATTGTTCTTGCGGAGGCAAACTTTCATACACAAAACACTTTTATGACAATATAGGTCACTATTCTTGCACTTGTGGTTTCAGAAGAAAAGAACCTGATTTCAATGCATCTGCAAAAATATATCAGGCAAAAACAGAAATAACAGTCAAATATCAAACAAAAACCTATAATCTAACAACAAAATTATCAGGCATATACAACGCGTATAACGTTCTTGCCGCTATTGCCGTTTCAATTATGACAGGACACTCTGAACAAAATATACAAAATGCTCTCAACCAATTTAAACCTGCATTTGGCAGAACAGATAAAATCTTTATTAACGGAAAAGAAATATTAATACAACTGATAAAAAACCCAACAGGCACAAATGAAGCCATTAATGCAGTTCTTTCATCAAACAACAAATCCAATCTGTTAATTGCTATAAATGACGAATATGCAGACGGAAGAGATGTTTCTTGGTTATGGGCTACAAATTTTGAAGCTTTGAATAAATTTGGCGGCAAAATCATAGTATCCGGAAAAAGGGCATCTGATATGGCTTTACGCCTAAAATATATAGGTTTAAAAACTGAAAATATTATAATAGAAGAAAATATAGAGCTGGCTCTAAAAACTTCTTTAAAAAATACAAAAACTAACCACACCCTGCATATTTTACAATCATACACAGCACTGTCCTCAATGCAAAAAATATTAAAGAAGTTGTGATTTAAATGCAGGCGTAGAATTCATTTCTCTATAAAAAAGAGCGTGATGCAATTCATTCTCAGCCGTAATTGTTTTAAACAAATCTTTAACTAACAAAACAGAGCTATTTGATTGTTCAAAATCTTTTTCTTTCAATAAATCCTCGAAACTATTCGCTGTTTGTAAATAATGTTTATTTATTACAAATAAAGTTGCATTCTTAGTACGTTTTAATGCCTTATTATATGCACACCAAATAATTTTTTCAAAAAGAGTTTCATACGATTTAGAAATTAATACATCTAATAAATAATTTTTGTTATCTGTAGTTTTTAGAGAAAAATAAGAAATTATTTGTTTAGATTGCCTATCTTCTAAAACATATTTAAAACAAGAAGCATTATACAAACCGGCAAAATAACTTTCCTCATACTCCATTTTATTTTTACTTAGTGATGGTTTGAATGGTATTAATAAATTTTCATTATATAATTGCGCAACAGCCTTTGCATCCGAATTTTTAAACGGACGTAAAAATAATCCGTTCATATAATATTTTTCGTTTTGTAAGTTTTTGCATTTCCATATTTGCTGACGAGAGCATTGCCTAAACCCTGCTCCATCAACAAATAATTGAATTAATTCATTTTGAGTTTCCTCTATACTTGCTACAAAGGTATTAGCACCTTTCGCACCAAATTTTGTAATCAAGTATTGTAAAAGCAAAAGCCCGGCTTCGTAAGAATTATCGCCCATATATAGCTTGGATATTTTCCACTTTTTATAATTACCGGACGTTCTCTTTGCTGAAATATATGCCTTGATATTTTTTTTATCCATTAAAACATAGGATTCCGGCAAATACTTTATTCTCAATGGTAAAGAACTATAAAGGGCATTAAATGGACAGGGTAAAATTATTTCATCAAAAAACGACTTAATTTGCACGTCCATGTATGACATTAATTTATTAATTTTAAAAATATCTGTTAATGCTAACTCTCTAATTTTTGCCATAAATAAACCACAATTCTAAACTATATAGATATATTAGCACTTCAGTTCTGTAAAAAGCAAGGACTAATTATTAGAACTTTCCTTTAACTTATTATAAACTTCAACATCTCTATATTTTAAAATTTTTGCAGGATTTCCACCTACAACAGCACAAGGAGGAACATCACATGTTACGACTGCCCCCATAGCAATAACAGCCCCTTCTCCTATCGTTACACCAGGGACAAGAACAGCCTTTGCGCCAATCCATACGTTATCACAAATGGTAATAGGCTTATCTATAATTACCTCATCATCATAAGGTAACTTTTCCGGAGCATAATAATTATGATCCCATGTCCACACAAATACTTGAGGCCCAAATTTGACATTATTACCAATATTTAATCCGCCTCTTGCATTTATATAGCACCCCTCTCCAATCCTTACATTATTACCAACAGTAGTATTGCGAGCACCTTTTAAAACAACAGAAGAGCAACAAATAAAATTTTTTCCACAACTTTTAAACCGGCTTGCCCAATATTTCTCTCTGCAAAATCTTATCAACCTAACTAAAAACCCCATATTTTCCCCTTTACATATTTTTGAATATTATAACGTATAAATACTATTTTGGTCTATATATTAATTTAAGAATTTAATTCTATTTTTTTATTTCTTCTGCAGCTAACTTCCTTGCTTCTTGATATACAGCTTTTAGTTCCGGATAAGCTTTCCAAAAACGAGAATAAAAACCTTTTTTCGCTCTTGTTTCTCTTTCTGTTAACAATTGTCCGTTGATATCTTTTTGTATAACAAATTTTGTATAATTAGATTCCCTTTTAGCAAAATCTGCCATAGCCTCTGCAACCTCGGGACACTTTGCCCAAGTTAATTTACCCAAACAAGAGATTTTTTCTTTCCGTTCCGGATGTTGAACATAAAATTTTTTCATAGCTTCGGCTTGAGCCGCTCTTCGTTCAGGTCTTTTATGGGCTTGAGCTGCATGCTTATTTTTAGCAAACATCAAATCCGGATGTAAAGCATTCCATGCTGCCGTTTTAGCTGCAATAAGTTTATTTTCATCTGCATCCGATGCCTTCAATATATTTTTATAATTAGGAACAAACCCCGGAAAATTTATCTTTTTCAAAGACCAATCAAGAGTAGCTCTCGACTTTAGCCCAAAATCTTTTGCTATATCATCCTGCGTTCTTAATTTAGCCCAATATTCCTGCAACATACGTAACCCAAAATTATCCTTTACATCAAATTTTGGATTTGCGTCCTTAAAACTTCTTTTCTGATAAGCAATTTTTATATCATTAATATCAGAAAATTCTGAAAACATTTTTTTTGCATCATTCAATGTTTTACAATCTAAAAGCCCTCGGTATAAAGACTTATGAATCTGCATTAAAGACGGTAAAGAAATATTTTGATTAGACAAGACTTTTTTGACTTCTTCTAAAACTCTAGGAGGCAAAATATCCTGATGCTTTTCATAGATATACTTTAAATCAATAGGCTTTCCTCTCCCTTCAAAAGTTGGAGAATAAGCCTTTTGATTTGCTTTATAATGTTGATAAGACGAATTAAAAAATATTTTCATATTTGCTTTAAAACACCTAAAAATAAAATTTGCTAACAAAAAACGATAGATACAGAAAACTGTATCTATCGTTTTTATCAGGATATAATCCTATTTCGCTTCTACAACAGCTTGTGCCGCAGCTAGTTTAGCTTGAGGAATACGGAATGGAGAACAAGATACATAGTTCAAACCAATTTTATGGCAGAACTTAACTGAATCAGGGTCACCGCCGTGTTCACCACAAACACCGCCAACCAGAGCAGGATTTACAGCTTTACCTTTTGTAATAGACATTTCAACTAACTGACCAACACCTTTTGTATCAAGTGTTTCGAATGGGTTAGAAGGAAGGATTTTTTGTTCAACATATCTGTTTAAGAACTTACCTTCAGCATCGTCACGAGAGTAGCCAAATGTCATTTGAGTTAAGTCGTTAGTACCGAATGAGAAGAATTCTGCATGTTCAGCAATTTCATCAGCTGTCAATGCTGCACGAGGAATTTCAATCATTGTGCCGAATTTGTATTCAACTTCAACACCTTTTTCAGTCATAACGTCTTTAGCTACACGAACTAAAATTTCTTTAGCAACCTTTAATTCGTTAACGTGACCTATAAGAGGAATCATAACCCAAGGTTTAACAGCATAGCCTTCTTTTTTCAAATCACAGCAAGCTTCAAAGATTGCTCTTACTTGCATTTCATTGATTTCAGGATAAGTTAAACCTAAACGGCATCCTCTTAGCCCCATCATAGGGTTAGATTCGCTTAGACCTTCAACGATGTGAAGCATTTCTTCTTTTTCAGTAGCGTCTTTACCAGTAGCTTTAAGAGCTGCAACTTCAGCGATTAAATCTTCTTTGTTTGGTAAGAATTCGTGAAGTGGTGGGTCTAAAAGACGAACTGTAAGAGGTTTATCGCCTAATTCTTTGAACATTGCATAGAAGTCAGCATATTGCATAGGAAGAAGTTTAGCTAAAGCTTCTTTTCTTGCTTCCGGAGTTCCTGCAATAATCATTTTTTGTACCCAAGGTAGTCTTTCAGGATCCATGAACATGTGTTCTGTACGGCAAAGGCCAACACCTTCAGCACCAAATTTCAAAGAATTAATAATATCTTTTGGAGTATCTGCGTTAGCTTCTACTTTCATAGTTCTGATTTCATCAACCCAAGAGAAGAATTTATTCCAGTTTTCATCAATTTGAGCTTCAACCAATTTAACAGCACCAGCCATTACAAGACCTTTACCACCATCTAGAGAGATAATATCATCTTTTCTGTATACTGTACCATCAGCAGCTGTTAATGTTTCTCTTTCTAAATCAATTTTAATATCTTCACAACCAGATACACAAGGTTTACCCATACCTTTAGCAACTACTGCTGCGTGAGAAGTAGCGCCACCACGTAAAGTTAAAACACCTTGAGCAACGGCCATACCATGAATGTCATCAGGACATGTTTCAATACGAACTAATATAACTTTTTCACCA
>JAZTXF010000050.1:0-32145 GCA_045636305.1 Candidatus Gastranaerophilaceae bacterium
TCCTTTAAAACCCTTGCTATGCTTTAGTTCTTTAGGTGTGGGAGCTAAAGGCATAGAAAGAGAGGTTTTAGTGTCACTAACTATATAGCTGTCAAAATCCATAAACACCTCCAAACTTCTTCTTACATTTCTTATTATGAAGTATGTTTGAACAAATTTCAAGCCCCTATTTAAAAATGAATTCTAATCCGATGAACTTTAGCTCTTGAGTCCGGCTGGTTGAAAAGGGGCGCACTTGCTTCGCTCTGGATGACGGAAAAGGGTGGGGCACTCTTGAAACCCTCTTTTGCTCTGCAGATAGGTTCACAGCGTTTCTGGTATATAAAAATCCGAGGGTAGATTATTTTAGTAAATATTGATAATTTCTCTGATTTTATCAATATTTCTTTGAGCTTTAACTTGTGCCTTTTTTGCGCCTTCTTTTAGAATGTCATCAACAAGTGTTGGATTTTTAGATAATTCTGCTCGTTTTTCTCGTATTGGTTCAAATTTTTCGTTGATAATTTTTGCTAAATTGCGTTTGCAATCCGCACAGCCACGAGTTCCTGCAGAACATTCCTGAGCACAACATTTTGTTTCTTCTTCGTTTGCAAAAATTTGATAATATTTGAATGCAACTTCACATTGTTCAGGGTGTCCTTTGTCATCTTTTCTTACCCTGCTTCTGTCTGTGATACATTTCATTATTTTTTGAGTTGTAATTTCTTCTGTGTCAGAAATTTTAATATCATTGTTAAAGGACTTACCCATTTTTTGTCCGTCAACACCACAAAGAAGCGGAACTTGTGTTAGTTTTGGGGCAGGTTCTTTGAAAAAGTCTGTTTTATAAATGTTGTTAAATCTGCGAGCTATATCACGAGTTATTTCAAGATGAGCAAGCTGGTCGTGTCCTACGGGAACAACATCAGCGTTGAATGTTAAAATATCGGCGCTCATCAATACGGGATAACCTAGCAGCCCGTATGAAATAGTATCTGTTTTAGCACCTGAACCGTCTCCACGTATGATTTTAGACATATCTTTTAATGTCGGGTCACGCTCAACCCAGTTTTGAGGGGTTATCATACTTAAATAAATGTGTAATTCTGCTGTTTGAGGGAGCATAGACTGAACATATATTGTTGATTTGTTTGGGTCAAGACCTGAAGCGAGCCAATCCATAACAACTTCTCTTGTATCAGATTTTAGGTTTTCGGTTTTGTCGTATTTTGTAGTCAGCGCATGCCAGTCTGCTGCGAAAAAGTAACAATCGTAATCTTCTTGCAAATCAACCCAGTTTGTTAAAACCCCCATGTAATGACCTAAATGGAGTTTTCCTGTTGTTCTCATTCCGGATACGATTTTTTTCTTTTCCATTTTATTCTCCTTTACTTCATGTTTATAAGTTAACATAAACCGTTTGACTTTAAAAGCCGTATAAATTATATTTGTAATATAGAAAGCTATTTAGAGAGGTTTTGTAATGAATAAACGTTGGTATGATGTGGACCCTACTGTTAGTTTGGCGGTAAGTCTTTTGAGAAATTCAGATGAGTTAACTCGTTCAGATTGCGCAATGTTTATTATAAAAGAAGCTCAAAACAAAGGTGTTGTTATTAAAAATAGCCTTGTGAGCGCTTTTAATTATGCTCTTCGCAGATGGTATGACGAAGAAGAGACAATTTTTGAAGCTATGGAGTATTTAAGAGTTGCACCTGCTGAAATACAAAAAGAGTTATCTTTTGATATTATTGAATATCTTGAAGTTTCAGCTGTTTAAATCGTGCGAATAAAGGTTTAAAATTAATTAATTTTTGTTAATAATGAAATTATGCAAGTCATCAGATTTTTAGTTATATTTTTAATATTTTTCTTGACTTCATTGCCTTCTGAAGCGATTAAGATTGGCTTGATTGATGCTACTCCGTATTCTTATATAGGAACTTCTACCGAAGGATATTTGATAGATACTAAAACAAATAAATCCTTGTATCGTATTGAACCAATGAAACCGTATAAGTTTTCAGTAAGACGAAACTCAATAATTGTTGAAGTTAATTCAAAAGAATATAATTTAGGCACTGATATCATTCAAGTTCGACCGGTAGATAATGGACTGTGTTGTGCTAAAAAACGCTGGTACAGAGGTGAGTTGATTTTAAGAACAAATGGTTCTAAATTGACAGTTATAAATAATTTGCAATTAGAAGATTATATCAGAGGCGTTGTTCCTTCTGAAATGCCTTCAAAGTGGAATATAGAGGCACTTAAGGCTCAAGCAATCGCCGCAAGAAGTTATGCTTTGGCAAATTTAAACAAAAGAGGTTCTTTAGGATATGATTTAAAAGATACGCCTGAAGATCAGGCTTATGGCGGTGCGTCCAGTGAAACCCCTGAATCAAACAAGGCTTGTGATGATACAAGGTGGATAGTTTTAACTTATGATAAAAAAGTTATTCCTGCGTATTATTCGGCGAGTGCAGGAGGACACACAACAAATTCAGGTGATGTTTGGATGAAAGATTTACCGTATTTGCGAGCTGTGCCTTCTTATGACGGAAATGTTAAAAAAAATGGACATGGCATAGGGATGAGTCAGCATGGCGCTAATAATTTAGCGGGAAAAGGTTATAATGCGTATCAAATATTAACGTATTTTTACAATAATGTTAAGTTTGGTAAAGTCCCATCAACTTGGCCAATATAGCCTGAAATTCTTGCGGGGAGCGATTTGTGCGTTATTGTTTCTGCTGAGGGCTTTTATGTTGATTTTCTGTTCAGCAAAAACACTTGTCAACTGTGAAAAAATAGGTACAATTAAACATGTTATTTAAAAGGAGGTTTTTATGAACAAAGAAGAATTAGTAAAAGAAGTGGCAAAAACAGCTAAAGTTTCTCAAAAAGCTGCTGCTGACGTGATTTCTGCAACATTGGAAACTATTGAAAAAACAGTTTCTAAAGGTAAAAAAGTTACATTGGTAGGCTTTGGTACTTTTGAAGCTAGAAAAAGAGCTGCTAGAAATGGTCGTAACCCACAAACCGGCGCTGCAATTAAAATTGCTGCTAAAACGGTTCCTGCATTTTCAGCTGGTAAAAAATTCAAAGAACGTGTTAAGTAGTTCTTAAAGCTTTGAGAAAAGCACCCGTTTTGCGGGTGCTTTTTTTATATTAAATTTCCTCAGAATTGTATAAAGGAGGGTTTTTAAGAAGTTTGACCGCAACTTTACACTTTTCTTTCAGATTATTGTACGCAATTTGCTGCTCATAAGATGTGCTTATTATTTCAGCTTTTGTGACTGCGTCTTGGAATTGATGTAGAAAATCAATGGTTTGAGAAATAGCATTAAATAAATCTCCTTCATATCTTACGGAGCCTGTGTCTTTTAGCATTTCACAAATCTTATCCCAGTTTTTTATGTAATCATGAGATTCGGAATTTAATTGAGCCCATTTTTTTACAAAAATCATAGTTGTTGGGTTTAGTTTTGCAAGTGGGATGTTTGGAGATTTAAGCTCCATAACATTGTGATTATATTTTTCAAAACTTTTTTCAAGTTTTTGGAAAGTTTCAAGTAGTCTGTTTTCACTTGTTGCATATTTATAAGCTTCAAGCCCTAATCTTCTTTCAAGATTGTCTTTAAGCATTTTATATCTGTGTTTTATACTTAATTCACTTTTAACTTTTTTAAGTTTTACGTTAAGTTCTCCGAGTTCTTTATTTATTTGCGCAGAGTATCCATTAGCGGAGCGTTCTTCTTCTTTTTCTTCCATCAATTTTGTTAGGACAGCTTTTTCCTCATATAGTTTGTTAGTGTCTTTTCTAAGTGTGCCCTTATGTCTTTCTTCAACTGTTGATAAAATTTTATCATTAGTATCTGTAAAATTAACTTTATTTGTATCTATATAGAAGTCGTTTCTTAGCATTCTGTTTATATCGTTATTGATTTTCTTAAGAGTGCTTTCATCAAATTTAATTGAGTTGTATTCTTCATTCATAATCGGCTCGTTCGTCATTGGAGGCATTGTTATTGCGGCAATCAGTCCTGCAAGTTCCATTGGCGTTACATCATTAAATCGATTTTTAAGTAGAGCGTTAACGATAGGTATTTGCGGTCTGCCTTTTATAGAGTTTAAAATAAGACCCTTTTCATTTGTTTTGTAGCCTTCTTCTGTTTTGTCAAGGTAATTATACTGTCTTAGAAGTTTAGTATAATCATTGAACGTTTTTATATGTTCATCGTGTTTTTTCTCTTTTTCTTTTATCGGTAAGCCAAAAAGGCTGAAAGAATTATCCAGAATTTTTTCCATTCCGCTTATGTCTGATTGATAATTGTAGAAACCTGTAACATTAGAAGCGTCAATTTTGAAGTTGCTTTCTACTCTGTTAGGTGCAGAATTTATGAGCTCTTCAAAAATATTACTTTTTTCATCAGAATCAGCAAGTAACATAACATACCCAATTTTATCAATACCTCGTCTGCCTGCTCTGCCGCTCATTTGATGGAATTCATTTGGAGAAAGCGGTCTTAAGAAATTTTGACCAATATTGTTTTCAGGTGTTGAGCTTGGTTTTTGAGCGTCTGTCATAATTACTGTGCGTGCCGGCATGTTTATGCCTGCGGCAAGTGTTTCTGTTGCAAAAACTACTTTTATGAGTTTTTTATTAAAAAGTTCTTCAATAAGTTGTTTTTGTAATGGAAGAATCGCTGCAGAGTGTATAGCATATCCTTTCATTAGTGCTTCTTGGTTCAGGTTTGTAGAATAGAAGTCGTATTCTTTGATATATTTGTCTATTATTTTTTTTATTTCTTTTTGTTCTTCTTTGTTAGTTAAAGTAGCGCCTTCGGCTTCAGCTAAATCAAGTAGTGTTTGCGAATATGATTTGCTAAATACAAATGCTATTGCCGGAAGTTTTTCACTTTTGTTTAATTGTTCAATGTGAGTTATTACTGACATTGGATTTCTGCCGCGTTTAGGTTTGGTTCTCTGAAGTTTTTTGAGTTGTTTTCTGGACATACTCATAGCCATTTCTTCTGTAATTTCAGAGTTAGCGTTTTTGTCTTGCGTATCAATTATTAAAAATTTTAGCGGAACATGTCTGTTTGATGTAGGAACATCAATTAAAGATGTTGCTTTTAATTTTTTTTCGTTAATCCAACTTGTAATTTTTTTGTTATTTCCTACTGTTGCCGATAGGGCGAGTATTTGCATTTTTTTAGGCGTGTACATAATGCTTTCTTCCCAAACACTTCCTCTGTCGGGGTCGCCCATATAGTGAAATTCGTCAAAAATAACAGTTTCAACGTTATCCAACATTTTGTTTCTTTTTTCAAAATAATTGGACTCAACCATATTACGATAAATTTCTGTTGTCATAATAACTATAGGAGCACGTGTGTTTTCTTTTCGGTCTCCTGTCAGAATACCAACGTTTTGGTTTCCGAATAGTTTTTTAAGGTCGTTATATTTTTGATTGCTTAATGCTTTTAGAGGGGTAGTATAAAATGTTTTTTTGCCTTCTTCAAAATTTTTTTTGATTATGAAGTGTGCAATTGCAGTTTTTCCTGTACCCGTAGGGGCGGTAACTATTGTATTGTTACCTTTCTTTAAAGCTTCTGCCGATTGAATTTGGTATATATCAGGTTTTGCGCTTTTAGGTAATAAAAAATCATTGGCGCTGTAGCTTAAATCTTCATTTCCAAATGGAATTCTTGTTATATTAAGAGGAAGGCTTGTTGCCTTTATAACGGGGTTTGACGTTACTTCTTTTTGTTTAGAAATCTTTTGTGTTTGCTTGATTTGAGTTTTAAAGTTTATGTTATTAATGTTTAGTTCCATAATTTCTCCTTACTCAACTTAAAGTTTGAACAAAAAATAAGTTACCACTTATAGTAAAAATATTTACATTAATTAATAAAAATTGTAAAAAAAATGCAAATTATGAGATAAAAAACTGTTTTTTTGTTAAACTGAACTTGTATAGGTAAGGAGAGTATGTTACTTAATTTTGAAATAACATCCAGTACAATATACATGTTAATCGGTTTCACCGTAGCAATGTATTCTTGCGTTTCAAATGACGTAATTCAGACTTTAGGCACGTTCTTAAGTTCGAGTAAAGATAAGCCTGTGTGGATGATTTGGCTTTATGCAACGACAATCTTGGCTGTAACGTTGGTCATAGGATGGTTTGTTAATGACGGCGATATTGCTTTTGGTCGTTTAGACAGAATTCCTTACCCTGAAACCATATATTGGTGGCAAGCTATCCCTCCTATTATATTAGTATTTTTAACAAGGTACGGAATTCCTGTTTCAACAACATTTTTGATTTTGAGTGTTTTCTCATCAAGTGCGGTTGTTGGGATGATTCTTACAAAGTCTTTGTATGGATATGTTTTAGCTTTCATTGTTTCTTTTATTTTGTACGTAATTATTGCAAGACCGGTGGAAAGGATTTTTCTGCTAAAGAAAATAAAACACATTAAGGCTTGGACTATTGCAAAGTGGTGTGCAACGGCATTTTTATGGTCCTCGTGGATTATGCAGGATGCAGCCAATTTGTTTGTGTATTTGCCAAGAAAAGTTACATTTATGCAGTTAATATTGGTTATTATAGGTTTTGCGATTTTCTTGTGGGTTATTGCATATCGTAGAGGCGGGGAAATTCAAAATATTTTGAAGATAAAAACAAACACCGCGGATTTGCGCTCAGCTACCATTATTGATCTTGTATATGCGGGGATATTGTTGTATTTCCAAAAATTAAATAATGTTCCTATGTCTACAACTTGGGTATTTATAGGTCTTTTAGCCGGTAGAGAAATGGCCATGTATCACAGGTTGCGTTTTGAATCACCTAAGAAGATGTACAAACACGTCGCAAAAGATTTATCAAAAACAGTTTTAGGTTTAATTATTTCTATAATAATAGTTCAGTTGTTAGTTAATTTTGAATCGATAAAGTCAACGATTTTACACTTCTTCAGTTTATAAAATGAAAAGAATAAATTTATTAGATAAGCACACAATAAATCAAATAGCCGCAGGTGAAGTTATTGAACGCCCTGCATCCGTTGTTAAGGAACTTGTCGAAAATTCTATTGATGCAGGTGCAACAAAAATAGAGATATCAATTAGCAACGATTGCAGAAACATAAGGGTGGCGGATAACGGCTCCGGCATTCACCCTGATGATATAGAGTTAGCTTTCGTAAAACATGCTACAAGCAAAATAAAAGATGAAAAGGATTTGTATGATATTCATTCCTTAGGCTTTAGGGGTGAAGCTTTAGCAAGTATTATTTCTGTTTCAAAACTGGTTGCAACGTCAAGAATTGCTGATAATGACTATGGTATTAAAGTTGAATGTGAAAACTCTGAGGTAAAAAAGTCTCAAACGGGTTGCGCTGTTGGGACCGTAATGGATGTTAGGGATTTGTTTTTTAATTTGCCGGTTAGATTAAAGTTCTTGAAAAATCCGGCCACAGAGTTTAGTTATATTGCTGAGATTGCTCAGTTAATAGCTTTGTCTAATCCTAATGTGTCAATTGTTTTGAAAAATAATGGTTCAGAGTATTTTAAGACTTCAGGTTCAAAAGATTTAAAGACTGCTATTTGTGAAATTTATACAAATTCTTTTTTAGACAAATTGTGTACTGTTGTAAAAACGGATTTGTTATCGAATTTGAAAATATCAGGATTTGCTGCAACTCCGGATTTTACACGATCTTCTAAGAAATCTATAATTACTTTTTTAAACGGACGTGTTGTAAAATGTCAGGTTCTGTCTAAAGCCATAGAAACTGCATATAAATCAATGTTACCTATTAAAAGGTATCCGTTTGTTGTTGTGAATTTAGAGATTCCGGTGGAGGATGTTGATATTAATGTGCATCCTCAGAAAAAAGAAGTTAGATATAAGTCGACCAACCAAATATTTCAGTTTGTGATGAGTGCGGTTGCATCGGCTATTTCTGCCGGTTCATCATTTGAATCTTTTGTTGAAGAAAAAAATAACGTTGTAGATTTGTTTACAGGCTTGGCAAGAGAAGATGATGATGTTGTTTATATTACAAAGGAACAAGAAGACGAGCTTATTGAACAAAGTGCAAGTAATAATTTCATATTGAAAGATGAAATAACTGAGCAGAAAACTTTTGTACTTGCTAATGAAATAACTAAAATTAAAGATTATAGAATAATAGGGCAATATAAAAATACATACATTTTGATAGAGTATGAGGATGGTTTAGAGATTGTAGATCAGCATATTGCGGATGAACGATATAGGTTTGAAAAACTTCAGGAAGAAGAAAATCCGGAAGCTCAAGTTTTGCTTCTTTCTGATGTAATAAATGTAGAACAAGATGAAATTGATTTATTGAAAGAAAAGATGCCTGAACTTGAAAAGTTAGGTTATGGAATAAATTTTGTAAGTGAATCAGAGATTATATTTAAGAAGGTTCCTCAAATAGTTGCACACATAGCTGTAAGAGAATTATTTAATGATATTATAAAAACTTTAAAAGACACATCTGTTCGTTCTTTTTACGAAAATATGATTACCTCTATGTCTTGCAAATCGTCTGTAAAAGCAGGACAGGAACTTAATATGTGGCAAATGGAAGAGTTGATAGCGAGATGGAAAACTACAAAAAATCCATATACCTGTCCGCATGGTAGACCTATAAGCAAGAAACTATCTCATAGTGAGATTGCCTCATTTTTTATGCGAATAGAATAATTATTCAAGTACCATTCTTGCACTGTAACCGTTTTCGATAATATTTTCAGCAATATTTTGTGCTGTTTGGTGGTTTGCATATGAACCAATTTGCACAACATAATATCCGCCAAGGTTTTTTATAAATGGTGCGGACGCGAGCCCTTCAATAATTAGCTTGTTTTGAATTGCAAGTGCGTCATCAAATGTAGAATATCGTCCGACATAAACTTTTGCCATTTTTGTCGGTGTTTGTGGTTGATTTAAGTTTTGTCTTGTGTATGTAGGTGATGCAAGTTCCGGTTTTGGTGCAGAAGGCGCGCTTTGTGCATTATTTGTCTTAGGTGATGGATTTTCTTCAATTATTTCATCTTCTAACTCTAATTCATCTTTTTTAAGTTGTTTTGCTATAGCTTCTTCTTTCATTTTTTTAAGATGTTCAATAATTTCTGAACTTGATTCCGTTTCATTTTGTTGTTGATTAATCGTGTATTCATCTTCTTGTAAGTCTTTTAGTCTGCTATCTATATCTTTTTTTTCGTTTTGACTTGTTGTTTCATTGGAGGTTGTATTGACATCAACATCAATATTTGGTGTAAATGCGGTAGCAATATATATTGTGACTATTAAAGTGATAAAAAACGTAGTCAAAAAAATGTACAAAGCTTTATTTTGTTGTGATTTTTTTTTGCTGTCTTTTGCCGTCATTTATATAACTCCTCTTACTTTTGTTGTTGCCAAATAAATATCTTTAGTTTCTTCGTTGTAGGCATCTAAAACTTCATTTGCAAATTTTTCTAAATCTTGAATACAAAAATCGGTCAATAATCCTGATGTTTTAACCGGTGTATTGTCTGTAGTAATGTTTAATGCCGTATGAATAAGCACTGAAGTTTGTGATTTTGTCGCAATTGAAACGGAAAGCTTTCCTTCATTTTTAAACAAATCATCACCTTTTCTTGTTAAACATTGAGCGTATTTCGTTTCGATTGTTTCTTTGATAGTGGTTATAAGCAATCTTTGCATGTATACACCTCTAATCAAATCAACATTGAAAAATTCACCTATAAAATGAAGCATATTTTCACTGTAAATAGGTTCATTGTTTATAACATCTTCAAGGTCCACCATTTCGCTTAAGTTGACTTCACAAGGACCTTGAAAAGCTATTAGAGCATCACCCATTAAGTTGTAATTTTTATAAATAAAATGTGGTGCTAATTGAGTTCCATCGTATTTAAGATTTTCTTTTAAAAATAATGTTTTCATAAGTTCATTTTTATTTAAAATAGCATTTTTTGCAAGTCCTTCTTGTTGTTTTTTATCAAGGCATTTTTAAGGAGTAAACAAGATGGGCAAACCCCACAATGTTTTTGGTTGTTTTCGTAACAGCTCCACACTAATTCAAGTGGCGCATTTAATTTAAATGCCGTTTTAATTATTTCGTCTTTGTTCATTGATACAAGTGGTGCTTTTAGTTTTACACAATTTTGAGTTGAGTTTGAAAATAATTTTGTTGAGGCATCGATAAATTTTTTAGAATTATCTTTGAATTTTTTAGCTTCTTCTTTATTAGCCCCGATTATTATTGTATGGCAGTCTAATGCTTCTGCGAAGCAGGCTGCTATGTTAGCAAATAATGCATTTCTATTTGGTATCCAATAGCTTTTATTCTCTTTATTTTCTCGATTGTTTAAAGAAATAATATTCTTGAGCCAATCAAGCTTTATAACTTCTAATTCTATGTTGTAATGGTCGCATATTTTTATGCAGGCTTCCAGTTCTTTTTTTGCCGGCTTTTGTCCGTAATCAAAGTGCAAGGCCTTTTTTATATTAAATTTGTTTTTAGCATATGCTGTTGTAACAAGACTATCAAGTCCGCCGGAAAGCAGAATGATAGCATTATCTTTATTATTCTTCATCATCATATTCGTATTCGTCTAAAATATCTTGAGCTTGTTGTTTTGCCTTAAATGAGTATTCTTCACTTTCTATAATTTCATTTAAAATATCGGCCCCCTGTAAATTATATAAAGCGACAACTGCATTTTCCACTACTTCTTTATCTTTGTCGTGTAAGGCTTTTTTTATCATCTCAACAGCTCTTTCGTCCTCGCTGTTCATTAGTGCTTCTATTGCATTGATTCTGATTTGAGGAGATTCATCATCAAGTGAATTTTTAAGTGCTTTGAATACTCTTTCACTTGGGCTGTTAATTTTTCCCAATGCTTCAATGACTCGCTCTTTTAAAAATGTGAATTTGTTGAGGAATGTTTTCTTAGCCTCGAGTATGTGAACCAATGAATCAACTGCTCTCATATCACCAATCATCCCTAATGCTGTAGCTGCTGATTCTCTTACGTATATTGATTTTTCATCTTCATCAGAAACGAGGTCAATTAATGGTGTTACCGCATATTTGTCACCGATTTTGCCCAATGCCTCAGCACAAGCTAATCTTATCTTGTAGTGTTCATCTTTGTTGTTCATGCAATATAACAAAGGTAAAACGGCTTTGTTATCTTTGTAGTTTGAAATAATTTTTGCAACATTAGCTCTCAAATCAACGTAATTTTCAATTTCAGTAAGATTGTTTTTGAAAGAGTCTTTTAAAAGCATTAAATCAAGTAATGTATCTAAACATTCCGACGGCTTGTAATTGTTAATTCTTTTTATTACACACATTAAAAGTTCCGGATTCTGCTCATTTTGCAAAATAAAATTATAAGCCAGTGTCATATCATCCAAAGGATTACGACTTTCAAGATCAACAAATTTTGTAATTATTTGCTCTCTGTTCTCGGTTTTAATTTGATTAATTTCTTTTATTATGTGTTTGATATCTGTTTGTGTATCTTTAGTCATGACAATATTATTATCGTTTAACATGAATTAAAATTGCAACTTTGCAACAATTTGCAATAAAAAACTCCGCAACTTGCGGAGTTTTTTGGGGGTAATTTTTTCTTTTTTTATTTTGCAACTGCTTCTGTAGCTGCTTCAGCTGCGTCAGCAGTTTTTTTGCTTAAGAAAGGAATTTTAGATTTAACAGCCATAAAACCATCAATAATAGCTTGTCCTGCTTTAGCTATACCATATTTAGCTTTAGCTATAATACCTTCTTGAGCTTTGAAGCCTGTTGTTAAGTCAATGTTTTTGAAAGCACCAACTTTACCTCTTAAAAGAGCTAAAACACCCGCAATTATAGCTGCCTTAATAGCTAATTTTTTTACTTTGCCTCCTAATGAACCTTTTTTTACAAATGTGTCGTTTGGATAGACGCTCGCAGCCGCAGCTGTTGCTGCTCTTGCGTTTGCAGGCGGTTCTGAAATAAGAGATTTAAAGTCCTGTGCACCAAAAGATACGTTGTTAATCATATTTTTCTCCTAAATTGATGATATTCACACTACTTACCCTATGTAACACTTATAAATATAATTTCTTGCTTAAATTTTGGCAAATTTTAATTTATTGTTACAAAACTTTAATTTTTGGAATAATTTATTAATGTTTGTTGTCAACTAATTTAGAGAGAGGTGTAACATGATGAATGATTTATTAGAATTAGAAGTAGGAAGTAAAGAAGCTGCAGCATTAGCGGCACCTTACGGGTCGGTTGAAGACAGAAAAGAAATATATTTAAAATATCTGATTGTATCAGCGTTAAAAAAAGTTTCTTCGTTTGTTGATATGTCTGATTCTTTATTTTATGGAAGAAAATTTTATTCAGCGACGCGATTATTCGACTTTTATGTAAATAACAATTTGTTTGATTTAATTATTTTGAGGCCCGATTCTAATAAATTGCTTTTTGATGTAAAAAAAGATGATTTTCATTCTAATATATTTGGTTATGTTGTTGCCAGAATTGACGAAAAATCCAAAAGAGCTGATATTTTGGGATATTTCTTGTCTGCAAATTATGATTCAATAGTTAATTCGGATAATGTATTAAAGGTTACAGCTCTTACACCTATTGAAGATTTTGAAAATTTGGAAATTATGGATTCTCAAATGACATTAGATGAAGTTTCAGAAAACTTTTTTGATTTAATGGCAAAGTTTTTAGATGATGTTATTGACGATACAGAGTTATCTGAATTGGTTTGCTTGTTATATAATTCTGCGGAATTGCGTGAAGTTTTTGGAGAAATTGGGCGTTTTGACAGAGCATGTGCGGAAATGAAATCAAATGCAGATTTATTAGAAGATGATTTGTTAACGGTTTTGGCAGGAAATAAATCAGAGCTTGATGAGGTTGAAGAGTACAATTTAGGAGATTTGGACGAATTGACGGATGATGACTCAGAACAATCGGAAGCGTTCTCTTTAGATACATTTTCATTGGATGAGTTAGCTAATACAGAACAGGAACTGCCTGAAGAAATATTGGACGAACAGCCTAACGAAGTAGATGCTGCAAACTCGGATATTGATGAGTTATTATGGGTGGAGCAAGAACCACAGGAAGAATTGTTGCAGGACGAAGATGTTTTGTTACCGATGGAAGAGGAAACAGACATTGTAAATGCATCAGAAGAAGAAATGGTGTTAACTTTAGATGAGGAATTACCTGTTTTAGAAGAGGAAAATCAAACTTTAATGTTGACAGAAGAAGAGCCGGAAGAATTAGAATTGATTTTTGATGACAAGGATGAGTCTGTTTCTGATATTCCAAAGGATGAACCTGTTTTATCTGAAGAAGATACGGGTGGTTATCTTTCAGAAGAAAAAATCGCTACTGAAGAGGAGTTTCAGGAGGAATACTCTTTAGAAGAAACGTCAAAAGAAGATGTATCGGAAGAAGCGGCTGTTGAAGTTGAATCTGAAACCGTATTTGTTGAAGAGGAAGAACTCGTTGACGACGAATTGTTAAGCCTCTTAGATGATGAAACAGACATAAGTTCTGTTGATGAAACCGAAATATTATCAATCTTGTCAGACGAGGAAAGTACAGAAGAACAAGCAGCTTCTGATAATGAGAATGTTTCTCAAGAGGTTGAAGGATATAATGAGGAAGACGAATCTATCAGCGATTTTGATTTGGAGTATATGGAGGGATTAGAAGAACTTAATGAAACTGAATATGTTGAAGAAAACTTAAATGAAGAGGATGAAACTGAGGTCGATGAGGGCGAACAAGATATAAACCTTCTTTATAATTCAGAAAATACTGCTACGGCCGGGACCTTCCCCGGAGTGGGTATTGTTGGGTCTCCAAATGTTTCAAATAAAAAATTTGATACGAAGAAAATAATTTCAGCAGCAGCTTTTTTGGCTATTGTTGGTTTGGGTGTAGTTGGCGTTTCATCTTTTTTACCGTCAAATAATTCTTCAGATGTTGCTTCTAAATCTATGGATGAAGATATTCCAATGCCGGATGATTTCCAAATGCCTGATGTTGCAAAAGATATGACTTTACCTGAATCGGTTCCGCTAACTCCTCCTGTTAAAGTCAGTGAGCCGGTAGTAGATGAGTCAAAAATAGTGTCATCATTGTCAAAACAGGCAGGTGCGGCTCCGGTTATCTTACGTTCAGTGGCTTGGCAAGTACCTGAATCCATTACGGGTGATGTTGTTTTTAGTAAGTACTTGCAAATTGCGGGTAAAAATATAAAATTAAATTTAGCATCTGACTTATTGGATACTGATGATTTTGCATATAATAATAAAATTAAAGTTTCCATGACTGTTAAAAATAATGCTCCTGTTAAGAATGTTAAGATACTTGAATCAAGTGGTTCAAAAGAGGTGGATGACATTGTATTGCAAAGTATTAGGCAGACTTTGAAGTATATAAATTCGCCGGTTATGTCCACAGAAGTTGGAGACAAAGAAGTAATTTTGGTTATTTCTATATAAATGTGCTAAAATTTAAGTATCATGTATTTGGATATTTAAATTTGGCATGGGGATATGAATAGCGATTTATTAAAGTATATTAAAGCAAATTCAAAGTATCAGGGAAATGAGGACCTTTGTGAGGATTTTCTTGCGGAGTCAATGAGGCGTTCTTTGTCGGTAGTTGAGAATGTAGATGATATATCTTTTATTGAGCCTTATTTGAAAAAAGTTGTTAATACTTCTATCTTGACAGTTTTGAAAAATTCAGGACGAATTCGTCGTCAAAGATATGAATATGTTGCGGCACCGCCTGTTATTTCTTTGGATGAGTTGGTTGTTGAAGAAGAAAATTCCTACTCTTGTTTGGAAAATTTACCTGATCCGAGGGCGGATTTTGCTGAAATGGTCGCTAATCGTGAGTTGTTAACTCAAGTATGTACGGCTGTTATGGTAGCAAGCTCACAATCTCCTCATAAAGGATATTATGATATCTTTGTAAGAAGATATGTAGATATGAAAAAACAAGCTCAAATAGCTGAAGAATTAGGTATTTCTCAGTCTGAAGTTTGTAAACGATTGTATGAATTGGTAAAAATTATTAAAAATGATGTAGTTGGGTATTAAAACTCATGTTGTGTCCGAAGTGTAAGACGGAAATAAATGAAACATCCTTAAGGTGTCCGGATTGTGGCGTTAAGGTTCGTTCAAAGTGTCCGGTTTGCGGAACATTAAATAAGGCTAATGCATTAAAGTGTGTAAATTGTGATAAAGAGCTTTTGAGAAGATGTTCAGCTTGCGGTGCTTTTAATTTGCCGGCTTCAGCAGTATGCAGAAAATGTTCAAATGAACTTGTCATTATAGAAAAAAAAATTGAAATCTTGCAGGAGGAGCAATCTAATCTTGTTATAAGTTCTCCAACAGAAGAAAATACAGAATTTGCAGAACAAAAAAATAAAACAATAATTGAAGAAAACGAGTCTTTAGAACATCTTGAAAGTTCGAATGTGGGAGAACAACCTGTATTTTCGGCACAAGAAGTCTCAGAAGAAATTATCCAAGATGAAAAAGAGCAACAAGAAGTAAAAAATTTAATCGTGAATTCTATGATGAATTCAGGAAATATAATGTGCGCGATGATAGCTCCGGAAGGACGCGGAAAATCTTTCGTTTTGGATTTGGTAAGGCAAGACTTAGTAAATGCCAAGGTAAATGTTTTATCCATGGAGTCTTCTCCTGTTACACAGTTATCTCCTTATGGGCTTTTTCAGGATTTGTTTCTTAGTGCAAGCGGCTTACCAAATTATTATGTTACAGAACAACAGAATGAGTCTGAGTTTGTTAAGCTTTTAGAACAAAGTTTTGGATTGACCTCTGATGATGCTTGTGAGTTGTTTGAGCTTTTGTATCCCACTAAGACAGCTTATTATGAAACAATTTTACATAATAAAGAAAAACTAAAAACGATAATAAAGAAGATTTTTTTGTATATTAGAAACTCAGGTGAATTTGTTATAACTATTGATGATTTTGATTTGATTGATGCTTCTTCTTTTGAACTTTTAGGCGAAATGTGCAGTGAGGGGATTATTGATGAGAGCTTAAAAATGCTTGTAACTGTGCAAACGCAGAAAAATATTGATGCATTTATGCAACTCACTCAAATGCCGGAAAATAAA
Organism: Candidatus Gastranaerophilaceae bacterium; assembly: GCA_045636305.1. Taxonomy (GTDB): domain Bacteria; phylum Cyanobacteriota; class Vampirovibrionia; order Gastranaerophilales; family Gastranaerophilaceae; genus RGIG2134. The sequence goes on from JAZTXF010000050.1 coordinate 16,225, forward strand.
TCTGAAAATTTTTATTTGGCTAAAATGAGTGATGATGCTGCTTGTGTATTAATGAAAAATATTTTGAATAATTTTGAGCCTTTTGATGAAAGCTTTAAAGAAAAGATTCTTAGAAACGCAAATGGTTCTCCGAATTATATCGGACAGTTATTGCTTTATATGAATGAAGCAGGCATGTTTAATTATGATGGAACAAGCTTAACTTGTTTGGTTGATAGCACGAATTTCGCTATTCCAATAGACATGAATGCAATAGTAGTGAAAAGACTTGAACAAATAAAAATAGCATTGCCGCAGGTTTATACAGCTTTGATTTATAGTACAATGTTGGGGGTTAAATTTAATGTTGTAATGCTTCAAGCTGCGATGAATATGGACCAAGAACAGATTCAAGAGCTTTTACAACAACTAATGGCACTGGCATTTATTAAGCCATATAATGATGAATGGCTTAAGTTCACGAATTCTGCGTTGTGGAGATGTTTATTTGAATATGTAAAACAAGATGAATTATATGCGCAATGTGCGAATACGCTTTTATCAGCGATAGAGCCTCTCAGGCTGTCAAATGTTGCTTATAAGCCTTTATTGGCTTTGAATTGCGGGAATAAAGAGATTGCGTTCACTTATTGGACGGAAGTGGTTAAGACTTCTGCGTATTTAGGTGACGTTAATTTGTATGTTTTGGCGCAAAAGCAGTGTTTGAAGTTAAATGAAGAGTTAGCATTACCTGAAAAAACTGTTATTGATACAAATATTAGATTGAGATTAGGTAAGTTGTTGAGTGTAGCAGAGCCGGTGTTGGCTTTGGAGTTTCTTTCAACAATTTTAAGCCTGGATATAGAACAAAATGATGCTGTTAATTTTATAGATGTTGCATCTTATGCAGTTATTGCAGCGAACAATGCAGGTAATTACAATGCAGTTATAGAACTTGTAGACAATACTGTGCAACTTTTACAACCTGCTGAAAAATACAGGTTAGAAATTGCGCTCATAACTGCTCGTAAAATTAAAACAATGCTTTACCTTGGTAATTTTGCACAATTAATTAATATTATTGAAAATGAAATAAATCCTCAATTAACTGATGCCTTGTCCCAAAATTATACTGTTTATGACTTACCGATTTCTAAAATTTTTGAAACTTGGTTGAATACAAATTTTGTGCTCGCAGATGCTTATATAATGCAGGGGAATAACAAAGTTTATAATGTTATAGCTGATTTAGAGGAAGCTATATCTGCTCATGGTGAAGAAGTTACAAGATATAAACAGATGCTTAGTTTAGTAAAGGCGTTTGCTTCAACCTTAAAAGGGGAAATTGCAGAGGCTCAACGCTTAATGGATGGAATTGTTACTGTTGCTGCGGAAGAACCTATGGAAGCGGATTTTGTTTGCAGATACAATATTTTGCAAGTTCTTATCCGTTTTATGAAAAAAGATTTATCTAATATGAAAACTTATTTGTATGAAGCGGTTACATTTGCTAATAATTCATCAGATTATTTGGGTAAAAATCTTCTTAAAAGTGCTTTGGGTAAGGTTCTTGAAAATGAAGGTGATTTTAATAAATCTTTTGAAATTTACAATGATCAAATTACTTATTTTGCAAAAGAAAGAATTGCCGTTGGTGCTTTGTTGACTTGGTATTTGATTGCGGATTTGTGTTTGAAGGTTTCGGATGTTGATAAATCATTAGAGGTGGCGATGAACGCATTAGAAGTTGCAAAAAATCCAAAAATCAATTCTTATTATTTCCAAGTAATGTACAAGCGTTTAATTGCTGAAATTTATTTGATTAAAGGTGATTTTGAATCGACAAAAATGTATTTGGAAAAATCATTGTTGATTACTAAAAAGTTTAATTTGGAATATTTAAATATACATTTGTATGATTTTTATGCAAAATATCATATAGAAATGTTTAAATCAGGTAATGATGGCGGTTCTTCACCATTGGTTTCTGCTAAAAAATTATATGAAAAAGCCATAACTTTAGCATCAAGATTAGGTCTTTTAAATATAGTAGAGGAGATGAAGCAAGAATATCAATCTTTGTTAACTTTTGCCCAACTTAAAAAAGTTAATTTAAATTAGTGAAAACGTTGAATATTTTTAGGCCTTGGTTCTTTGCAAATAACTGAGGAAAAAATATCTCTGTGTATTTTCTGTTTAACTTTGTAATTGCCTCCGGATATATGGTATGATGTGTGTAAAAGCCTGTTGTTTACAGGATTTTCTGTGTTCATCATGTATGTGCCGATTATTTTGTTGTCCTCACTTTTATAAACTAACCAGCAAGTGTTTCCTATTCTTTTTGAGGTGTTTACATCATATAAAAAATAATCATTAACGTGAAACCATCTGGCTTTTTTTTCATCAAAACCAATAGTTCTAAAATCTTCGCTTATTTGATTAATTATGGCAAGTCCCAGATTGTAGGTTTTGGGGTGAATTTCTTTTTCTTCAAATCTCTTTGGAAAATTAGAAAGCATAAGATTTTTTAATGCATCATAATCCTGTGCTGTGGCTTTTATACAACATAGAATTATTGTAATTAATAGTAGGAAAAATTTATGCTGTTTCATTGTTTTTTAGATAGTCCAACATTGCATCAATAGCTAATTTGTAGCTGTTGGCTTTAAAGCCTGCTATTTGTCCTATGCAAACCGGTGCTATAAATGAGTGATGACGGAATTCTTCTCTGGAATAAACATTAGAAAGATGAACTTCTATTGTGGGGATTTTTACTGCTGAAATAGCATCTCTAATGGCAACACTTGTATGTGTATATGCGGCAGGATTAATAATTATCCCGTCATAGTATCCAATCGCTTGTTGGATTTTGGTTACTATTTCGCCTTCACAATTGCTTTGAAAAATTTCCAATTCTTCATTTATTTTAAAACAATATGCGTATAAATTTTTATTTATATCCTCAAAGGATTCATTTCCGTATTGCTCTGGTTCTCTGGTTCCGAGCATGTTTAAATTTGGGCCATGAATTAATAATAGTTTCATTTTATACCTTTATTAGTAATTTAATTTACTGTTCCTCTCATTAAATCTGAAAGTTTGACTTCTTTTTTCTTTTTCATGATTTGGGCTGTTTTTGTTATTTCTTGTTGTTCTATTTTAAACTGGGAAAGCCCTACATGGATACGTGTATCTTCTTTTATCATAAAGATATATTTAAAAAAATCAAGTATTTCTCTCACTTTTTGCTCCTTTACTCTAATAACATTATTAAATAATTTCTCTCTTATGCCTATCCTATATTAAAACTATTTTATTAAGTTTTTAACGCCCGATTGTGCTATATTTATTTTATGAAAGTAATCACTTTAGATAAAGAAATATTTGAAAAGGCATTTGTCCTTTGCAATAAAACTCTTGAAATGGAGGATGTTGTCAATATTTTAGAGGGAAGCGATGACGTGGAAAAACAGATTGCTCTTTTGCAAATCTCAGATATTGAAAACAAAATGCAAGCAGAGTTGGTAGTTAGGCATTTAACCGGACAAGACGGACCTGTTAGAGAAGCGGCCGCATTAAAAATAAGAGAATTGTTATTGGAGAAAAAATCCTTATTGATGGATTTTGAAAACTTTTATACTGTATATGTCGATGCTGTTTGTGATGTAAATCCTAATATTTCGAGGTTTGTGATTGAGTTTCTGCCACTTTTGAAAAACAGAAAGTTGCTTTATGAAACTTTACTTTCAAAGATTGGGCAAATTTATCAAAGAATAGATAATCCGGATAAGGCACAAAAAAATTTTTTGACAGTTCGTTTGTTTAATCTATATTGGTTATTAGAGGCAATTGGTACTTTGATGAAGTATGATAGAGAAGGTTTAGATTTTGAGCATTTATTAGTATTTTTAGATAGAGCTTTGAATTTTAATGATTATACTATTGATGAGAAAGTTGCCAGAATAATAACATTGGTTGAGTTTTCAGGTGCTGAAGGTCTTAAGAAAAAATTGCTTTCAACCGGAAATTTTTATGTGAAGAGGTATTTTAAGGAATTTTAATGTTTATATCAGATTTTAATAATTTTATAAATTTGTATGCGGCTGACTATAAGCGGAAAATGATAAAATTGTTTTTCATGTCAGTTATAGCAGGTTTTTTTGAGTTTTTTGGTATTGCGTTAATTTTTCCTCTGATATTGTTGATATTGAATAGTGATAATGTCTTTACTTTACCTTATCTTTCAAAGTATTTGAGTTTTGTTGATATTCAAAAATATACTTTGTTTTTGGCTATATTTGTGGTGTTAGCTTTTGTTGTCAAGAATATATTTATGCTTTTCAATAATTATTGGCAATCTAAAATACTAAAATATTGGCAGATTGAAACTAATTTAAAATTTATGCATATGTATTTATTTTCTTCCTATGAAGATAAATTGAATATGCCGGCAAAATATTCATTGTTGCAAATGTGGCATGTTATAGGGTTGGTTTTTTCTAATTTTGTTTTTAGAGTTATGAGTTTTATAACAAATTTGGTTATATTTTCAGTAATAATTACTTTTGTTATTTTGAAGTTTAAAATATGGGCAGTAGTTACTATAATATTCTTTTTGTTATCCGCATTTTGTCAGAATAGGGTTTTTAAAACTAAAGGGAGAGAGTTTGCTGCTCGCAAATTGGTTTTTATGGACAAAAGTAACAGGAATATACTTTGCGCGCTTAAAAATATAAAAGATATAAAAATATTTTCTAAGGAAAAGTATTTTTATGATGAATATAAAAAGAATATGGAAGAGTCTGCTCATTTAGACATAGCAATAGAGTTTTTAAATTCAATTCCTCAAAATATACTTGAAATATGTATTATATTTGCGATTATTATAATGAGTTATGGGGTTGTTGTTACATCAGGCGGCAATTCAGAGATGATAATTGCAAATTTGGGAATGTTGGCAGCCGCGATTTTTAGGTTAGCACCATTGGTTAATAAATTACAAATGCATTATAACGTAATTAATTCAAGTCAACCGATTCTAAACGAATTCTTTTCAGCTTATAAATATTATAGTGAAATGGATATTAATGAGAATGTCTCAGCGGAAAAAATAGAGCTAAAAGATTTTATTGAAGTTTCAGGTTTCGGGTATTCGTATGGAGAAAAAAACATTTTTTCAGACTTAAATTTATCAATTAAGAAGGGAGAATTTGTAGGAATAATTGGCGCTTCAGGCGTAGGAAAAACAACGTTTATTGATGCATTGATGGGGTTTTTGGCTTCTTATGCCGGAGAAATTAGAATAGATGGCTTAGTGTTGGATAAATCTAATGTAAAAAAATGGGTTAATGCTGTTGGATATGTTCCTCAAGAAGTTACTCTGTTTCCGCTCTCTATTGCACAAAATATAGCTTTTGGCGAGCCGGAAGAAAAAATTGACTATGAAAAATTAAATTACGTTGTTCAGGTTGCTCAATTGAATGATTACATAAAAACATTAAAAGACGGCTTGAATAGTATAGTCGGTGATTTTCAAGGAATGTCTCAAGGACAGAAACAGAGGATAGGTATTGCCAGAGCCTTGTATAAAAATCCGGATATTTTATTTTTGGATGAAATTACTTCAGCGCTGGATGTTGAAACAGAAAATAAAATTACACAATGTCTTGACGCTTTGAAAGGTCGTAAAACCATTGTTGCAATAGCGCATAGGCTTACAACATTGAAAAAATGTGATAGGATTTTTTATTTTAAATCAAAGAGCGAAGTCATCTCGGGTACAATGGAAGAGCTAATGTCTCAAGATGAGTCTTTTAAAAATTTAGTAGATTTGGCGTCTATAAATTAGTTGATAGGTATGAAGTTATTGTTCGTTTTGTTGTGAACGTATATTGGTCGTTTGAAAAAATCTTTGCTTTTTTCAAGTACCGTTTTTGTAAAAGATATATTTGTACCTATAATGCTACTTATTATTATTAATATTCCTGCAAATGATGCTATTTTTAAAAATTTTTTTTGCTTATATTTTTTCGATTTTCCGAATAATTTATGGCATATAGTGTGTGAATAATCTTGGGTTAATGTTTTTTTTACCGCTTCTTGAGAATTAATAACCAGTTTATGCAGGTTGTATAATTGTTCTAAATCCTTTCTTGCATTTGGAAATTTTATCATATATTTTTTTATTGAAATACATTGATTTAAAGATAGTTCATTGTCAAAATATGATGACAAGTTTGATTGAAAGTTTTCATATTCTTTTATGTTAAATTTTTGATTTTTTTCTTGTAGCTCTGCTTCTGTAGTTATTTCTTGATAAGCTTTTCTTAACTCATTTATTAAACCTTTAAGCAGTATATATTTTTTGTAACATGTAGAACAAACCTCTAGGTGTGCCTTCACAAACTCCATTGTGTCTAAATCTAATTTTTTGTCAATATACATGGCAAGCAGTGATGTTATTTTTTTGCAAGCGGCACTTTCGTTCATTTTTTTCTCCTATATAACGTTTTATATGATAAGATACGGTTTTAGACTTTCTTGTAATTTAGCCCTAGCTCTTGCTATTCTGGATTTAATTGTACCAACTGATGTTTGAGTGATTTCAGCTATTTCTTCATAGCTTAAGCCTTGCAACTCTCTAAGAATAATAGCAATTCTGAATGGTTCAGAAAGGGAGTGAATTGCAGAGAGTATCTTGTTGTTTAATTCTCCGGCAAGTGTCGTTTCCGCAGGTGGTTTTTTTCTGTCTTTTAATTCATTAATGTTTATTACGTTTGAATCGTCCGGTTTGTCGTTAGAGATGGAAATGTGTTCAGGTTTTTTGTATTTTTTCCTTATTTCATCATAAAAAAGGTTCGTCATTATTCTATTAAACCAACTTTGGAATTTTTTAGGATCTCGGAGTTTTTTTATGTTTTTAGCCATGCGAAATAACGCTTCTTGGGTTAAGTCGTGTAAATCTTGTCTGTCAGGATCCATATAATAAAAATAGGCATAAGTGTTTTTTTGTTCGCGTTTAATGAGCTCTTCAAGCGCTGAATAATCATCCTGCTGTGCCAGGATGATAAGATTTTCTCTTGATAGTGATTTGTGATGACGATTTAGTAAAGGCATAAATGCTCCAAAATTATAATTAAAGAATAAAATTATGGAGAGTGTTCGTCGATACCTTTTGTTTTAATCAAATTAGGCTATTATATTTTTTAGAAAAAGTTGGTATATGAAAAATAAAAATTTTTTATATACCCCCTTTACAAATGATTATCTTCTTAATATGATAATAAGGAACCCAATCATGTTAATGAGCACATACATGGAGGAGTGCCAGAGCGGTTGATTGGAGCAGTCTTGAAAACTGTCGTACGTGCGAGCGTACCGTGGGTTCGAATCCCACCTCCTCCTTTTTTAAGCCCCAATAGGGGCTTTTTTGTTTGATTTTATTTTGCACTTTACAACAACACTTGCAGTGATTCTTAACAACTACACTTGCCGTTAGGGAAATGTCTTGCAGGGTGAGAATTTCTGACTGCAAAACGAGAATTTAACTCTTAAAATGAGAATTTTGGACAATTAGTTTTGAAATGTCGGACAGTTATTTTTGAAAACAATTATTAGGTGTAGGGTGCATTTTAATGCACCACAGTTAAAAACAGCGGTCATCTTAGACTTGTTTCAGCCTCTTTCCAACAAACAACACAGGCATTAATTTTATAAAATAAAAAATCATCGGTGGCTTTCTTTTAGTAAATTACTGAAATAAATTCAGCATGACGGAAGAATTTTGCAGGCGTAGGATGTAGTGTATAGATAATATTTTGAATTTTAAATTGACTTTTGGTGCAATAAATTGCACCCTACTGATTTTTAGAGTAGCAAAAGGGACATTTCGGCTATTTTGAAGTTCCGACCATCAAATCCTAGGAAGCTCCTCAAACTCAAACACCGTCTAAAGAATTTCCATTACCTAGATATTACTTTATTTGAAAATCTCCTGTCTGCCTATACTATTCTTTGTAACCAGTGATAGTCTTTGCATATTGGTATGCTGCTTCATTTTCTGTGTATGCTGCATCAACCAGTGCCTCAAATCCTCCATTCCAAATCCAAGCAAGCACTTTTTCTTCATTTAGGTCTAGCTCGCTTGTTTGTAAACGCGAGTTTAAGTCATGGTATTTTGTGCATGTGCGTAATGGGTTGGAATCGTTTTTGCATATCCATTCAAGTAATTCTTTTCTTTTGTGCATAAATATAAGTGAAGCGATAGCTGATTTTTTTTCATCTAATATGTCGGTTTCTTCATTAATTTGGTATGATGCTAATAAATTATTTATTTCTTTATATTTTTCAACGATTATTTTCATTTTTTCTTCGTTATTACCAATACATCTCAATAAGGTTTTGTATTCTTTATTTTGCTTATTTCCATTCGCTATATCAATGATGTCATTAAATTTGAGTGCTGTAGCACCTGTGGACATGTTATTATCAGAACAGAGATATTTAATGACTTTCATTGGATAGTGACTTAGCCGATTAGATTTACCTGCAGATTTTAAGTTAAATGTTTCCATTTCAAATCTAGATATACGAGTAAGAAGTTTGGCATATCTGTCATATGTTTCGTTATTAATGTCTAATTTATTCATTAATGTTTGTTTTATTTCTTTGTTAGATAAAGTTTTAGCAATGTCATTTGGTATAAATCTAAATGATGATGGTACAAATATATCTACATCATTTGCTTTTTCATTTTCATTTTTTTTAGTATTGTCACTCATTATGTTTTTGGTAGGTGGTGTCATGAGTGTTTTTGTAGTTCCATTAGAGGCTAATCCATGCGCTGTTAAAATTATTTTTCCATTTTTATAATGAGTTTCACTGATTGCAAGTTCTGCATCTCCTAAGTGAATAATTTTATCTATATCTTTGTTAGGATTCTCTTTAATAAAATAAGTGTTGTTTGTTGCTTTTTTAATTTTTTCAATTATTGTTTTTGCATCATCATTTTTTGAAATTTCAAGATTTAGACTTTTGGCTTTTTCGTGTAATTTGTTTTTGATATTTTTTGAATTGTAATCTATTTCGTTTTTGTTTTCCTTTTTGTTTTCTTTTCTGTTTTCGTATTCAGTCAAAACAAAAACGACGTTGTCTGCTGTTAATTGTGTTTCATTGTTGGATAATTTTGTTGCAAGATTATAATCTGCTCTAGTGTTAGGTTTAGCTTTTATTTCTTTAAATCCTAATGTTTTAGCAAGGGCAAAGACTGTATTAATCTTTTTATTTTCGGGGTTGTTTTTGTTTATTTTTTCGAAAAATACAGGTAGTTCTTGTATGTCTATATAACCATTGTTATTTGATGTTTTATTGTGTTTATCACAATCTACGGCTTTCGCCAATTCTTTGTATTGTGTGTTTTGAATTTTATTAATATCAATACTCATATAATCTTCCTTAAATCCCTTACATAGAATAAAAAAATGTGAATGTTAGAATTGCTTTATTTAAAGTATGAGTTTTACAATATTTAATAAAAAGATTTTGGTCCAAATATTTATTACGCAGAAAATATTCAGAAAACTGCGAAAGTGGTATTTGTACAAACTCAATAATTCTAAAAATATTTTAAGCATAGACTAATGAAAAGTTTCAACTATTTAATATTAAATGAAAGATTTACGTAACTTAGTGTTGCGATTGGTTCTTTAATTTTTTTTATTTGTTTTAAGAAATGTTACAATTTTTATAATAGGTTTGTTTTTAGGGTAATTTTTCAACTTCACTGCTTTTGTCTAGGTATGCAAATTCTTAATATTAATAATAAAAATTCTTCTGTATATCTAAAAGAAAAGCAACCTTCTAAAAAACTTAATCATTTCTCTCAAATGAAATTTAATAAAGGTCGCTTGATTTCTCCTGCTTTTGCTGGAAGAGTTCAATGCCCTTTTTTAAGCACTAAACAAATTTCGTTAATTAATGATACAATTCTCAATAAATTTGGGAACATTACAATAAATGAATTAAAAAATGAATTGAAAATAGTACAAAAAAAGTTTACTGATTTAACTGAAAGTTCTTTTTTGTCTAATATAATTCCTAAGTGCGAATTTGCTAATATCAAAGATTTTGACAAAGTTATATCGTATATGAAAGAAAAACATATGCAACTTTTTGTTATTGAAGATATTGATATAAGTAGTTCTTTGGCGTATTTGCAAACTAAAAGAAACCCAAATGATCAAGTAAAAATTGTCAAAGTTCCGTTGGAAAATCTTGCGCAAAAAGCACGTGCACATTCAAAGAAAAACCCTGCTATCATTCTTACAAAATATTCTATAGACAGCCTTGAAAAGATGGCGCAGGAAAAACCTGAAGAGTTTAATAAAATTTTGAAATACACAAATTTTTTATATCCTAAAAATTCAATAAATGGTGTTAATGCATTTTCTTTGACTGGCGTAAAAGAAATAATAGAAAAAGGATTGACAAAAGAAGGTGATGAAAAAGAAATTGAAAAATTTCTAAAAATTTGTGAAGAAAACATTAAAAAATATTCTTCGGATGAAAGCACAAGTCTTAAGTTCCACGAGATAAGAAATAAGTTGCGTTATTCTTTAGATTCATTGATCCAACGTCTAAAATATCGTCATAGATTTTTTGAAAAGCATGATGATACCTTTATGCCCGTTGCTAGACTTATGCGTCAAATGCAGGCTAGAGCCGGGTTTGATTTCTTTTCTTCCAATATTCCTGAAGAACTTTCAGAGTTAAGAAATTCTATTTTAAAACATACAACTTTGTTGACACCTATTAAATTAAATCGTTTTTTAGAGTCTTTGTATGGTAAAATTTCGGCAAAAACAAATGGAAATGAGGTTTATTATCTTCCAACATTTGATAAGCCTAAGAGTTTTAACTATATGCTTGGTAGCTATTTTAGAATAAATAATATTCCTAAAGAAAAATTGGTCAAAGATTTATCTCAAATAGGTCCAAACCAAAAAGTCGTTGTTTTAGATGATTATATAGGGTCTGGCGAAACAATGATTTCTCAGTTTGAAAAATTACAAAAGGCTGGTATTGATAAAAAGAATATTGTTTTAGCTTCGCTGGTTAGTACCAAAAGAGGTATGGATGCGTTGACCCAACATACAAAAAATGTGGTAAGTTGTAAAGTTATTTCGCAATATGATGTAAAAAGAACGGGGATGTATCATTCAACAGCACAGGCAGAAGATAGATTTAAACTAAGAGAATTAACTTCAAATACATTGATTGGTGGTTATAATGGAGGGTTGGATAACTTTTCTACCTTCTATATGACACCAAATAACAATAATAACCTTTTCTTTTCTAATATTGCACCTGGTTTTGTTATGTCATCACACGGGATTAAAGCAGCTTTTAATACTTTTGACCAAACAATCAAAAAAGCAGATTTGAACTCATTAAAGGAAAATGAACTTAATGAAATTATTGAAATATATAAAAAAGCAAATGCTCTTATTCCTAATTGTATAATTAAAAAAATTGCAGAACTAACGCCAAATAATAGTGACAATTTGATAACTGTATTGCACACGTATGGAAAGATTCAGAAACCACAAATTGAACCAGAAATAATTGCTTATTTGAAGACTGCGCTTGCAGATATAGATGTCAAAAAAGTCAATAATATATTTGTAATAGATAATATTATGGATGTTTGTAATTATCTTAATGTTGAACCCCCAATAAAGTTTGTTTCTTCAATGTTGAATGAGTTACAAAATCCAAAAACAAAAGTTAATGCAGACGTCTTGTTGCATTTTTATTTAAAGCTTATTAACCAGCTTTCGCCTATGAAGGATATTAATGTAAGAATTGCAGAAATAATAAAAAATCTTAAACCAGAGCAGATTATTAAATTTAATATTCTTGAGGATGTTTTGCAAATATACAATCACAATAATGCGAAAATACCTCAAACTATTTTAAAAAGAGTGTATGAGGTTATGGACAAAGTAGGTGAAAAAAATATTTCGTTAGAATTATTTACACTCATTTTAAAAACTCCCCAAATAGATGATACGAAATTAGATAAACTAGTTTGTCAAAAGTGGTGGGCAAGCATTCCTGAAAGTAGAAAACAATCAGCTGATCAGGTGGTTTTAGATTTCTTTGATAAGAATGTTGTTGAAAAAGGAGGAAACTGTGAAAATAGATAAGATTCCTCTTGAGATGAAGAATGCAAAAGTTAATTTATTAAATATTTTACACAAAAAGGTGGAACGGATGTCTTTTCTTGAAAAACCAGATACTTTTGAAAGAAAGGTTTTGGATATATATTCTAAAAATCCGTATCCATCAGGGACTTTGAGTAATTTTAGACGTTGTTCGTTCGAATTAGATGGGGTTAAATGTTCTTCTATTGAAGGCGTTTTGCAGTCCTTGAAGGTGATTATTCCAGCTAAATCAGAAAAACCAACACTTTGGGCAGAACGAATGCATTTGCAAGAAAAAGTTTGTGCCCTTGCTAATAGTAAAGCGAAAAGAACTGGTAATTTTTTAAATTTCTTTAATCCAGATTTGCAAATTAATTGGCGGGGTAAAATTATAGATAGAATGTCCAAAGAATATCAGCGATTTTTAAAAAGAGTATTTGAGGCTCGATATCTAGCTGATCCAGATTATAGAAATGCGATTATGGATACAAAAGATTATTGCTTGACTCATAAAATTGGTAAACAAAACAAGGCGGAAACTTGTTTAACAGAAAAAGAGTTTATTGGAATGATATTGCACTTGAGGAAAAAATTTAAAGTGAAGTAAGTTTGCAGTTTAATGTGTTTTTTTAATGCTAAAGTGCGGATAATGGACAGTAATTCAAAAATTGTTGTTCCTTTTTTGTTTTTATGTCATTTATAAATAGAGAGTTAGATTTATGTAGGATTTAATCATATGCAAGAGATACTACTAGGGAAAACATATCGCCATTATAAGGGAAATTTGTATAAAGTCATAGCTTTTGCAAAACACTCAGAAACAGTAGAAGATATGATTCTGTACCAGCCAATCAAGACGGGTGATAATTGGGTTCGTCCGGCTTCAATGTGGAATGATGTAGTTGATGAAAATGGGACTCTGCGATTTACGTTGGTTGATTAGGTGTCGCCGTTTTTTTATTGTTTATAGTCCACGACTTAGGTTTTTTATAACTCTGCCTTTTATAATTAATTCTATATCATCAAATGGATGTATTATCTCAGGTGGCCCATATTTTTCAGTATTTTCTGATATGATTTCAAGTAGTCCGTTTATTCTTAGTCTTAGGCGTTTTATATACCATTCGTTGTTTATTGTTATCAAAAATATTCCGCCGTTATTAAAATTTGTTTTGCCGGTGTCAACCAATACCATATCACCATCTTCTATTGTGGGAGACATGCTGTCTCCGGAAGCTTTGAATATTTTTAGATTTTCAGGTGATGAGGCTCTTAGAATGTCTTTTATTAGGTGTATTCCAAGTTTAATGGGGGTAATATCCGCGTCATAATATACGGAAGTTCCTTTGCCGCAGCTCGGATTTATATGTATTTGTTCTATTGTTACACAATCATCTCTTTTGGTTGTGCTTTCTTCTTGCAAGTTTGCGATTGTAAACCTTATATTAAAGTGGTTTTCCAGTTTTTTTATTTGTTCAAATGTGATTTTTTTATCTTTAATTTGGTTTGCATATTGTCTTGAAACGTCTAAAGCCGTAGCTATATCGGTGTAACTAACCTTTTTTCTGGTTTTTGCCGTTATTTCTTCGATAGCGTCTTTTAAGCGCATATTATTCCTTTTCTTGCCGGATTAAAAACATAGCTTGTCAGTCGCTTGACAAATGACAAGTATTAGTTTACAATTTTATTATAACATGACAACAAAAAGATTGAAATTAATGTTACAAATTATATAGCTATCATTATAGAAACTTGGAGAGGGGTATGTACAAAAAAATTATTTTAACAAACAGAGAGATGGAAATTATTGACCTTATTAAGGACTCACCTACATTGATAGAATTATCTGACAGATTAGGAATTTCTTATCGTACTTTGCAGTGGCATTTGAGTAGATTGTATGCGAAGTTTAGAGTAAAAAATAAGTTTGAGCTTATTCTTACTTTAATTGAGTTAAAACCTGATTATCTTGTGAGATAAAAATTGCCCGAGTGGGTAATATAAATGTTTAGCCCACTGTACTAATATAAAATTATGTCTATTAGGTATCTTTTACGAGTACTTTTATTTGTTTTATTTTTCCTGATATTTTCTATTCCTTCATTTGCGCAGAGAAAGTATAGGGAAAAGGTTTACCAAAACTTATGGTGTAAAAATTATGGTGGATTGTCTGAGTATGTTTTATTTGATAATACGCGAGTCGATTGTTTATTGCAAAATTATGCGGTTGAATTTGATTTTGCAAATAAATGGGCTGAGGCTATCGGTCAAAGTCTTTATTACTCGATAATTACTCGCAAGAGGGCGGGTGTTGTACTTATTATGGAAAATGAAGAGTGTGATGAAAAATATCTTGCCAGATTAAATAAGGTGGCCAAAATTCATGGTATAACTGTTTGGACGGTTACGAGTAAATATATTGAACAAAATTGTAATTAAAAAGCGGAGAATTTTGGTTCTCCGCTTTTTTTATTTGTTGATTGTGTTGTATTAATATACAATTACAAGTTCTTCACCCGGATTGAGGCTTGAGTTGTTTGATGCGCTTGGGTAAACAAGGTAAACGACTTCGTCAGCAAATTCATACACAACGCCGGTTACGCCGCTTACTGCTAATTTGCCTATGTCAAATAATCCTTTTCCTACCGTAACAAAGCTGTTACCGAAGCTTTTTAGACCAGCCATTGGTTGTAATGCTAAAGTGTTTACAAATGTGTTAGAAAGATTGTCTCCGTATTGTTCTAAACCGTTTCCTATAACATCAACACCCGAACCGACAGTTCTGCCTGCAACTCCGACAACTCTTGCTGCTGCAGAGAACGGAGCACCGAATAATCTTGCAATAACATTTGGGTTTTTGAGGTCAGTAGCTTGGGCTTCTGATAATGTTTTTGGAAATGCTATACAGTTTTCACCGTCAGTAATTTCAGTGAATTTAACTTTAATATAGCCTGGGTTATTGATTCCCGGTCTGGAAACTTCAACTACTTCGCCTTTAACGGTTGAGCCAGCAACGAATGTTTGTCCTGAAAGGGTTGCATCTTTAGTTGTTTTGGCACTAAATTTGTCGCCTATATTTGAAACTTTAGCGCTTATTCTTTCATTTAATTTAATAGTTATATAAGTTGGTGCATATGCTCCTGCTATTCCAGCAGTGCTGTTTTCAGAATTATAGATATAGTTTAATCTAAGTGAGCCAACAAGGTATGCTACTTGTTCTTTTGTTAGGTATTCTTCATTTGCAACTTTTTTAGGGCAAGGAGTGTCTTCTAACAATTTAGATGCAACGATTTCTTTTGTTGCAGGAATTGCCCATTTTGGAATATATTGCACTTCGTATCCTTTAAATTCAGGAATTATAAGGCTTTTATCGGTAGCTACATCTATTAGTGTTGCTAAAGTTGCAAAGACTTCAGCTTTTGTTACAGGTTGGTCAGGTTTAAATGTGTTATCAGGATAACCAATCATTACATTTGAAGCCAATGCTTTGTTAATCCAAGCTTCTGCCCAGTATCCTGCTGTTACGTCTGAGTATGTTGTTTCGGTTGTTTTGCTTAATCCGAGACCTTCAGCGAGTACTACAGCTAATTCAGAACGCAAAATAGGCATTTTGGGGTTCCAAATTTTATCAGTGGTATTTGTTTTAATTGTTACCAAAACATCATTGGCGAAAGAAGCTACAGCTACATTTTCTTTGTTTTTAATACCGAATCTGTTTTCTGTTTTTAAAATTTTACCA
>JAZTXF010000051.1:0-4345 GCA_045636305.1 Candidatus Gastranaerophilaceae bacterium
CAGACGTACTCAAATCATTCCGGAACAAGACGAAATGACTATTGAGGATTTAACTCCAAACGTTGCCATGGCAGTATTTATTACTCGTCAAGGCTACTTGAAACGTATTTCTATGGATACTTTTGAACGTCAAAATCGTGCAACAAGAGGTAAAGGCGGAATCAAGACAAAAGAAGATGATGACGTAGGACACTTTTTTACAGCAATGATGCACGATAAAGTATTATTCTTCTCAAGCAAAGGACTTGTATACAGTCTCAATGTTTATGATTTCCCTGAAGGACAACGTCAAGCAAAAGGACTGCCAATCGTTAACGTATTGCCAATCGAACAAGATGAAAAAATTACTGCTGTTGTCCCGGTTTCTAATTTTGACCCTAACCAAAATCTTATTATGCTTACACAACATGGTTATATTAAGAAAATCGGTTTGGACAATTTCTCAAATATCAGACGTTCAGGAATCATCGCAATCGGATTGGAAGAAGGCGATGCGCTTAACTGGGTTAAACTATCTAATGAAAATGATGAAATTGTTATCGGTACCTCATGCGGTATGGCTATCAGATTCCCACTTAACGAACTTCGCCCACTCGGTCGTTCAGCACGCGGCGTAAATTCAATGAAGCTTAGACAAGGTGATAACATCATAGGCTGTGATATAGTTCCTCGCAATTACGATGCAGACCTTTTAGTTGCAACTTCTGACGGTTTTGGAAAACGCTCAAAACTTTCTGAATTCAGAACTCAAAACAGAGGCGGTATTGGACTTATTGCGACCAAATTTAAAACAATTCAATCAAGACTTGTTGCTCTAACAATTGTTGATGAAAATGATGAAATTATGGTTGTAACTGCCAACGGTGTTGTAAGCCGAATTAAAGCCTCAGACATTTCTCGTCAAGGTCGTCCAGCAACAGGTGTTAAAATGCAAAACCTTGGAGAAAACGACTCTGTTGTAACAATCAACAAAATTGTTTCGCCTGATGAAGATGAAACTGTTATAACAACTTCGGCATCTGAACCGAACATTGCTGAAGATTCTGTTGGTGTTGAACAAATCAAATTAACAGATATAACTTCTGAGCAAGAATAAGGCTAAATAAAATAAAATAAAATAATAGAAGGTTATTGTTTAGGCAAGAACCTTCTATTATTTTATTATTAAAAAAAACGAACTCCGCTTTTTCAAGCGGAGTTCGTCTATCTGGATTATTGTTTTTCTTACGCTTGAGCGCCTGATTTTGCAATAATTTCTGTTTCAATGTTAGACGGTACTTGTTCGTAACATTTAAATTCCATTGTGAATGTTCCACGACCTTGAGTTTTTGAACGGATATCTGTTGCATAACCGAACATTTCAGAAAGTGGTACAATCGCATTGATTTTTTGAATACCTGTTCCTTCGATAATTTCCATACCTTCAACACGTCCACGTCTTGAAGAGATGTCACCGATAACGTCACCAGTATTTTCTTCTGGAACTTCGATTTCAACTTTCATCATAGGTTCAAGGATACAAGGTCTAGCCTTTTTAGTACCTTCTTTCATAGCCATAGAACCAGCGATTTTAAACGCCATTTCAGAAGAGTCAACTTCGTGGTATGAACCATCGTAAAGTTCAACTTTAACGTCTATCATTGGGAAGCCTGCAAGGATACCACCTTCAAGAGCTTCTTCCATACCTTTTCTAGCAGGTTCGATGTATTCTTTAGGAATAGCACCACCAACGATTTTGTTTTCGAATACAAATCCCGCATTTTCTTCAGCAGGAGAGATTCTAACTTTAACGTGACCGTATTGACCTTTACCACCTGATTGACGGATGAATTTAGAGTCTTGGTCAGCATTTCCACGAATAGTCTCACGGTATGCAACTTGTGGTTTACCTACGTTAGCATCTACTTTGAATTCACGAAGCAAACGGTCAACGATAATGTCTAAGTGAAGCTCACCCATACCAGAGATAATTGTTTGACCAGTTTCAGTGTCTGATTTAACTCTGAAAGATGGATCTTCTTCAGCCAATTTTTGAAGAGCAATACCCATTTTATCTTGGTCTGCCTTTGTTTTTGGTTCAATAGCAACAGAGATAACTGGTTCTGGGAATGACATTTTTTCAAGGATAATTGGAGCTTTTTCATCACACAATGTATCACCTGTAGTTGTGTCTTTCAATCCAACAGCTGCACAAATGTCACCGGCGTAAACTTCAGTGATTTCATTTCTTTGATCAGCATACATTTGAACAAGTCTTGAAATACGTTCTTTTTTACCGTTTGTAGCATTCAATACGTATGAACCAGCTGTTAATTTACCAGAGTAAACACGCAAGAATGTCAAACGTCCAACAAATGGGTCTGTCATAACTTTGAAAGCAAGTGCTGCAAATGGTTCAGCTTCAGAAGAATGTCTTTCTACTTTTGAGCCATCTTCTAATTCACCTTCAATAGCTTTTACATCAACTGGAGATGGTAAGTATTCAACAACATTGTCTAACAATAATTGTACACCTTTGTTTTTGAATGCTGTACCACAGCAAACAGGAACAATTTTGTTATCACAAACTGCTTTTCTTAATACTTTTCTAAGTTCTTCAACAGTTGGTTCTTCACCTTCCAAGAACTTCATCATCAAATCATCATCTTGTTCAGAAATAGCTTCAACCAAAGCTGCTCTATATTCAGCTGCTTTTTCAGCATATTCTGCAGGAATATCTTCTACTTTAATATCTGTACCTAAATCGTTAGTATAGATATTAGCTTTCATTGTCATAAGGTCGATAATACCAGTGAATTGATCTTCTGCACCGATAGGAAGTTGGATAGGATGAGCATTAGCACCCAATCTGTTTCTTAATTGGTCAACTACACGATAGAAGTTTGCACCAGTTCTGTCCATTTTATTAACGAAAACCATACGTGGAACTTCGTATCTGTTAGCTTGTCTCCAAACTGTTTCTGATTGTGATTGAACACCACCAACAGCGCAGAAAACAGCAACAACACCATCTAATACACGCAAAGAACGTTCAACTTCAATAGTGAAGTCAACGTGACCAGGTGTGTCAATGATGTTTAATTGGTGGTTTTTCCACATAGCTGTAACAGCTGCTGATTGAATTGTAATACCACGTTCTTTTTCTTGTTCCATGAAGTCTGTTACTGCAGCACCATCGTGAGTTTCACCGATTTTGTGAGTTTTACCTGTATAAAACAAAATACGTTCTGTAGTAGTTGTTTTACCGGCGTCAATGTGCGCTGCAATCCCAAAGTTTCTTACTCTTTCTAATGGAATTTGTCTTGCCATTTTGTTTTTCCTCTTTTCTTTATATTTATTACGTATAAACAGCTACAATGCTATCTGATACAATTTTGACACAAAAATATAGTTTGTAAAATAGATATTAACAAACTATAATAAAAAATAATTCAAATTATAAAAAAGGGATATGTTAAGGAAAACACAATACACAATAGTTCTTGCGCTGATGTACATGTTAGGCATTTTTTCATTCTTCAAAGAATGTGAAATTTTAACATCTTTTTTAGTGTTTTTTGTAACAATATTTTTACTTTTTAAAAAGAAAATAAGCAATATTGGTGCAATAGCCATGACATTATGCTTTTTATTCGGAGTAGTTTACACAACTAACAAAATGAAGCTAAACGATGAATTAAGCACTATAGCGCCAATTAATACAACAATAATAGGCGAAGTTATATCTATTCCAACAACAACATATCCTGATAGAACAAAATTCTTTATTAAAGTATCCTCAATAGCCACAAATACAGGAAATACAAAAATAAGAGGAAAAACTTATGTAACAATAAATGATACAAAAGAAAACTATTCCAAAATAAAAATTGGAGATGAAATTAAGCTTTCAGGTAAACTTAAAAAACCGCAAGGCGCAACAAATCCTTCACAATTTAGTTACAAAGAATACTTGAAGAATTTTAACACTTTCACAACTACATATGTTACAAAATCTAATTGGGAACTTACGTCACCTCCAAAAACTTTAAAATCAAAAATTATGCAAAAAGTTAATCTTTTGAGGCACAATATTATTAAGAAGCATAGTTCTGTTATAAAATCACCCAATCTTGAAATACTAGGGGGTATTGTTTTTGGCGATGATGCAATAAGTGCACCCGAAGATATAAAAGACTCATTTGTTCACTCCGGATTAATGCACATTTTGGCAGCCTCCGGATTAAATGTTGCGCTAATATTCGGAATATGGTTTTTTATATTTTCCAAACTAAAAATCCATTACAAAACAGGTATCACAACCGGCATTATTTTAATTTTATTTTATACCCTAATGACAGGACTT
>JAZTXF010000052.1:0-7601 GCA_045636305.1 Candidatus Gastranaerophilaceae bacterium
CAAGGTTTACCCATACCTTTAGCAACTACTGCTGCGTGAGAAGTAGCGCCACCACGTAAAGTTAAAACACCTTGAGCAACGGCCATACCATGAATGTCATCAGGACATGTTTCAATACGAACTAATATAACTTTTTCACCAGCTTCGCCTCTTGCTGCAGCTTCTTCTGTATCGAATACAATTTTACCAACAGCAGCACCCGGAGAAGCATTTACACCTGATGAAATTTTCTTAGCTTCTTCCATAGCTTTTGTATCAAAACAAGGAAGCAATATTTGGTTTACTGAATATGGGTCAACCAACTGAATTGCTCTTTCTTTTGTAATAATACCCTCTTCACACATTTCAACAGCAATTCTTACAGCAGCTGCTGCAGTTCTCTTACCGTTACGTGTTTGAAGGATGTATAATTTACCTTTTTCAATAGTAAATTCCATATCTTGAACATCTTTGTATCCAAGTTCAAGTTTTTTAGCAATATCAACATATTGTCTGTACAAATCAGGCATTTCTGTTTCTAATTCAGCAATAGGTTTTGGAGTTCTGATACCTGCAACAACGTCTTCACCTTGAGCGTTAGTTAAGTATTCACCGTAGAATTTATTTTCACCGGTAGCTGGGTTACGAGTGAAAGAAACACCTGTAGCACAATCATCACCCATATTACCAAATACCATAGATTGAACGTTAACCGCTGTACCAAAGTTGTGGTCAATTTTGTTCATGTTTCTATAAGCAACAGCACGTGGAATATTCCAAGATCTAAATACAGCTTCAATAGCTTCTTGAAGTTGTACATATGGATCTTGTGGAAATTCTTTACCAGTTACTTCTTTAATAACTGTTTTGTAAACAGGGATAAGAGATTTCAAACCTTCTGCAGAAATTTCTGTATCTTGTTTAACACCTTCTCTTTCTTTAACTTTTTCAAGTTCAGATTCAAAGTATTTTTGTCTGTCCATTTCCCAAGCAACTGAACCGAACATTGTTAAAAATCTTCTGTACGAGTCATAGCAGAAGCGAGGGTTGTTAGTAAGCTTAATCATAGCTTCAACTGTTTGGTCGTTCAAACCAAGGTTAAGAATAGTTTCCATCATACCAGGCATTGAAACTCTAGCTCCAGAACGAACTGAAACCAAAAGTGGATTTTCAGCATCACCAAATTTTTGTCCTTTTTGCGCTTCAACAGTTTTTAATGCTGCTTTAACTTCATCCATCAAACCTTCCGGCATTTTGTTACCATTATTAATATAATCCATGCAAGTTTCTGTTGTAATTGTTAATCCCGGAGGAACAGGCAAACCTAAATTAGTCATTTCTGCAAGGTTAGCACCTTTACCACCCAAGAGATTACGCATTGAAGCATCACCTTCATGGAATAGCCAAACTCTTTTTTCTGTCATTTTCTTCTCCTTAATAATTAAATAGTTATTACTATAAACGTAAGCAGATTATATAATAAAAAACATATTTTAGAAAGTGTAATTGTAACAAAAAAAACAAGTTGTAACGTTTCGTTAGAATAAACTTACAAAAAAACGAAAAGAAATTTATTAAGATTTGTAACAAAAATATATACTTTTGAAATCAAACGATATAATTTGTTTTTATTTAAATGTGAAGTGATTTAATCGGAGCAAAAAAGATGACAATGATTAGCGGAATTGCACCATACGTAAACAACGCAGTCCAAGACGGCATAGGCTCAACCATAAAATTTTCCAGAGCTGAAGACGGTAGTGTTATTTTAAATTTTACTAACGCTAAAAATGCGAAAATTGAAAATGTCGGAACAGTCTCCGGTAACGCACAACTACTTTTGGGCATTACAAGCGAAGAAGATGATTTCACAATGTTCCAATATGTACACGAAGGCGATTCTGAAAATGAATTTAAACTAGCAAACATTGATGGTAATCACTATAATATTGTTGGCGAAAACGCTAACGTAACAACAGAAGCTGGTAACGCAGAAAAAACAATTCAAGTAGATGCAAAAAACTCAAACATTGACCTTTCTAAATCTGAAGGGGCACATGTTGTTTATATGAGCGAAACCAGCAGCGGCAACAAAACTACCCTTGGTTATGGTGGAGACAACTACATTGACGCAGGTCAATTTAACCACGCAACAAACAAAGGCGGCAACGACAGAATGGAAAGTGCATTAGGCAGCTATGGTTCCGTAATGATTGGCGGTTCCGGTAATGAAACCTTCTTAATTGGAGGTCAATATGGTATTTACGATGGTGGCGCAGGTTCAGACAAGTTCCAAACACTCGGAGATACAGATTCTCAAGACGGTAGCTACAGAAACATAATCATTGGTGGCGCAGGTGATGACCACGTTATTGATAAAGGTGAATACAATATATTCTTCGGCGGCTCAGGCAAAAACACATATGAAGCTCAGGGACACAAAGGAATTGCACAACTTGGCTCTGAAGGAAATGCTGCTGTAATAGGTTCTAGCGCTGATAAAACATATATCTTTGCTGAAGACGAAGCAACCGATACAAAAGGTAAAACATACAACCTCTACGACATTATGAACAAATATGATTGGACATTATATGAATTCTTAAATATTTATTCACAAATAAGCGCTATAGATGATAGAAGTTTAGCAACAAGCGGAGTAGTTGACGAAAAAACAATGAAAAAACTTGAAGAATATTTTGCTAACAACGAAAAAAAATAACAATTAGAAAAACAAATTTTACAAACAACTAAAATAGCCTGACAAGATACTCACTGTGGTAATGATTGTCAGGCTGTTTAGCAATAATAATTCTATATAAATATTAGAGATAACAAAGTTTAAAATGACCTAGGGAGTTTATAAGGTCTTAGAATAAACCGGTAGATTTCTTACGTAAGGAGGGAAAAATGACTATCAAAAAAATGACATTAGCAGCGGCTTTAACTGTCGGTTTGATTGCTGGGGCAACAAACTTGGCGTTTGCTGATTGCGGTTGCAATAGCCCTGTAGTAACAGGTGGAGCTTGTCCACTTACTCAAATTACTACAGACACATGCAACAAATGTAAAAAACACAAAAATCACTGTAAATGTAAACCCAAAAAAGTAAACAAATGTGATTGCGTAGAAAAAAAATCTTGCACAGCTTGTGAGGACGACATAACTACGTGTGACGGACCGGATATTGCTACATCCGGAACTTGTCCGACAAATACTTGTGCAGACAAATGCAAACATCAAATCTACGCATATCCGGCTGGTATTTACGGGCTTGATAACGTACGAGTCGGAGAAACTGAACAAGGTGTAATGGTTAGTGAAGGAAACAATATAACACCAACATTGGCAATGACAAGCGGAGTACCTGTTGCACTTGCACCTGATTGTGGTTGTGAAACCGGAGCAGCAGCTCAATTACCTTGTCTAAACGATTGTTGTGGAAAAGTCAGCGGCATTCCGGTCGAACGTGACTGTCAGGCACTAGATGGTGCTAATTGTCCAATTAATGTTCAAACAGAAAGCAGCATGGAAGCTATCAAAAAAACAATGGTTCCTTTTGAATATACCCCTAACGATATAACCGGTGCAGCAGCTCCGCTTATGAGCTACTATCCGGATGTACCTAGCGGTTTTTGGGCTAGCTGTGATATCAACAAACTAACAGAAAACAATGTTGTTGTCGGATATCCTGACAGAACATTCAAACCAAATATGCCTGTTTCTCGTGCAGAATTTGCCAGCATGGCTGTTAAAGGATTAAATTTAAATGATAACTTTGATTGCCCGCAAACAAACTTTAAAGATGTACCAAAATCTCACTGGGCAAACAAAGTTGTTAACAAAAGTGTTTCCGAAGGCTTAATGAGAGGGTATCCAAACAATATGTTTAAACCTGACCACCCTGTATCAAGAGCCGAAGCATTAACAATCCTCTCAAAAGGTGTAAAATGCGATATAGATGATTGTAAAGCTCAAGAAATACTAAACAAATACTGTGATGGAAACCAAGTTCCTACTTGGGCGGCTATTCCTGTAGCAAAATCACTTAATGCCGGCGCTTTGAGTGACTCCCCAAGCCCAACTCAAATCAGACCAAATGCTGATGCCAGCAGAGCAGAACTTGCTTCTATGTTAGAACAAGTACGTATAGCAGGCGGTTATTCCACTAAAGACATTGCTTCAGCTTCAACCCCGGGATGTGGTTGCACAGGCGGAGCTGCATATATGGAAAAAACTGAAACAGTAACAATACCAACTTTAAAAATTTGTTTTGATGATGAATTAACTGCAAGAACTGCACACGTTAATGACAGATTCGCTGCAAAAACTATTGACCCTATGACAATCAATGGTGTGTTATATCCTGAAGGTTCTGTTGTTAGAGGTAAAGTACTTGAAGTTGAAAGACCATCAAAATGCAACAACGGAGCATTAAAACTTTCTTTTGACACAATCGAAAACTGTGACTGTAAAACAGACTTGCCATCACAAGTTTTGACAGCTCAAGTTAACAGAACTCGTACTCCAAACCCAGTTGCAAGATTCATCCAATGGCCATTTGCAACAGTAGGACAGATTATAGGTACAGCCGGACGTGCTGTTGGCGGTGCCGCTATCAGTGTATCAAATGCTGCAGAACAAGTATTTAGTGAATTTGGTACTGGTACTGGAGAAGTTTTCCAAGGTCAATTTAAAGCAGCAGGAAGAAGCTATCTTGATACAGGAAAAGCTATTCTTAAAGCGCCTATTGATCTTACCAGAACTGCAATTAGCGGCGTTTCAGGTATAGTTCAAGTTACAGGTGAAGAAGTTGCATACCTTGTTGATCCTGACGGAAAGAAAATCTCAGCTATTAACCCAAGAGAAAAGGTTACCATTGCATTTGGTTGCAACTCTTGTAAATAAATTAGTTTTTGAGAGAAAAGGGCTTAGTTTTTAACTAAGCTCTTTTTTCTTGCAGCCATATTTAAGTTTCAATTTTCTTAACATATTTTTTATTCATTCTGTCGTATGTAGCAAGAGTTTCAGGAGCATATTGTAAACTTTTGTTAAATTTTGCAACAAAATTTCTCTTTTTAGTAAAGTTGTTTTTTTTTTGCCGAAATATAGAATGCTGGGACAAGTCAAGGAGTAAAAAGATGGAAATCAACAACACATTAAAAACTTTGTACAACACAGACAAAAAATTACAAAAAGAAGAAACAAAAAAACAACTTGAATCAAAAGAAGGCGAATTGTTTTTAGCATTGGACTTAAACAAAGACAACAAAGTTGATGTTTTAGACATGCTTACTTATTCAAAAAATAAAGACATTGATGGTGACGGCAAAGTTACTAAAGAAGAACAAGATTTTCTTGAACAAATTTTCTCATCCATCACAAAAACTGTTGATGAAAGCATGGATACACTATCAGCTAAAGAAAATTATGACATCAACAACGATGGAAAAATAAACGAAAAAGACTATGAAGAATTTATGAAAAAATATGAAGCTGGTTGGCTTGATACAGCACCAGAACATTATGCTTCTAAAAAAGTTATAAATGAATTTTTAGCTAATTTAAAAGTTGCTACTCAACAAACATATTATGATCAAAACGATTTATTCAAAGAACTTTACAAAAACGATCCAACTTTAACAAATAAGGATATATTAAATGAACTTAAAGAAGGTGGAAAATATTATTTGGCTTTAGACCGAACTGGGGATAACAAAGTCGATGTCAAAGATATATTTAGCGTAAAAACCCACGCAGATATCAATGGAGATGGAAAAATTGATGAGCAAGAGAACAAATTTACATATAAACTATTAAACACTCTTATGACAGATCTAAACAAAAAAATGGATAAAGGAACAGATCAATCAATTTACGATATCAACAATGATGGTGCTATTGACCAAAAAGATTACCAAAACTTCCAAAATCTTTTTAACGAAAATTACCAATGGATAAAAGAAAATGGAGGCAAAAACAAAAGGCAACAAGTTTTTCAAAAATTTCTATCTAATTTAACTACTGCTACAAATAACTATGATGGGCTTGCTGAAGAATACAAAAATGCACCTGTAAAAGATATCTTTAAATTAGACATCAATGGCGACGAAAAAGTAGATTTAAAAGATTTAGTAAATTTCAATACTAATGTTGACCTTAATAAAGACGGAAAAGTTTCTGAAGATGAAACCAAATTCCTTGAAAGCGAACAAACTAGATTAATTAATATTCTAAAAAAGCAAAAAAATTACGATGTTAATGGCGATAATAAAATTGACATAAATGACCTTTCTGAATTTTTAGAAATGACAACCCTAAAAGGTAACCTTAATACAGAAAATGACCAAGTTGCTAAATTTTTAAAAGAAATACAAAGCAACTTAAACAAAACTGTGCTTAGCATAGGTGAAAATTTGTCTGGACTCGCAGAGCTAGAATACAAACGCGACATTGCTAACAAAATTGCAAATGGAAAATTTGATGTAAACCTTATTAAAAATAGTTGGTTCAAGAGAGAACTAGACATAAACAACGATGGTAAAATTGACCAAAAAGATGTTAATGGCTTTAAAGATGGTATAAATTCATTAAAAGAGGTAACCGGCTTAAGCAGCAATAATATTGACGAATCAATCGCATTGGAAGAAGAAAAACTCTCAGTTATTCAAAAAGAAATATCAACTCAAACAAAAGAAATTAAAACTCATAAAAAACAATTAGTTAAAGAACTAGATAAACTTAGAACTATAGAAACTGCAGAAACTAAAGCTGGCGCAGAATTAACAACGGCCCAAAATGCACTAACGGCTGCAGAAGAAAAGCTTGCAAAACTTAAAAAAGGTTCAAAAGAATACAAAGAACTAGAAACTAAAATAAAAGCACTTCAAGCAAATATTGATGCGAAAAATCAAGCACTTGAAGAAGCTATAACTAAAACAGAAAAACAAAAAGAAATAGTAGCAAAACTAAACCAAAAAATTAGCTCAGGCAATAAGGCAATTGCCAATCTTATAGACAAAGAAGCTAAGCTACAATCTGTTATATGGGAACTTGAGTCATATTTTTACACAAAATATAATCTTAGCATGAGTATAAATCAAGAAGAGATCCTCTGTGTAAAGAAAAACAACAACCCCTATAAAATTTTAGAATATTAAAAATAGTAAAAGAGGTGATATATAAAAATCACCTCTTTTAGTTATTACAATATTTCATTGATTGATTCAGGAGTTTACCAATTCAGGACAAGTCCAAGATTTTTGAGAATAAAACCGATTAGCGCTTGCCCTCTGAATGACAGGGGCACCTGCCCCTTTTCAACTAGCCCACACATTGAGCTAAAGCTTGACCAAAGAGGATTCATTTTTTGGGGCCGCCGCCCCTCTTCAACCAGCCGACTTAAAGAGCTAAAGTTCATCGGATTAGGATTCATTTTTAAATAGGGGCTTGAAATTTGTTCAAACATACTTCATAATAAGAAATGATAGAAGAATACTGGAGGTGTTTTTTATGTTTGATAGTTACATTGTTAGCAGCACGAAAACCTCTCTTTCTATGCCTTTATGCAGAATAAATGTAAAATTAAAAAATAAAAAAAATTTAAAACATTTTGCTTTTAC
>JAZTXF010000053.1:0-23279 GCA_045636305.1 Candidatus Gastranaerophilaceae bacterium
TTGGAAGAGCCGAATGGTTTAGATCCCACTGTTTCTCCTATATAATATATCATATTCCTAATTCTCTTGTAGGTCATTGCCATATATGAACTATTCGTATGTTTATTCTTGTTTCTGTTTCTCCCCACTCTTTGTATGAAATAGTACAACGTAAGTTTTCAAAATCTTTACTATAATAATCGTTACTACTTGTATCAAAATTATCAAAAAAAGTTTCTTCAATATTAGGTTTGAGTATTGCTAAAACTTTTTTCGATAATTCAGGTAATTTTTCATAATATATCTCATCACCTGAAACATCATAAGTTAAACTTACATCAAACACTTTATCTTCGAAAGTTCTAACTTCTGAATAAATACATTCGTCAGCAAAAAGATTTTCATAATCTTCAGGGTTTAAACGTATTTTCCCACAAGTGTTTTTTTCATTGTTATCAAATTCATATACATTTGTTTCAATATATTTACCAGTTTCTTCGAAAAGATTTATAATTGATTGAATATCGGCACCAAATGTATCAATTTGCTTATTTTCCTCAACATTAGTATTTAACGCGGTTCCACAAGCAGATAACAGTAAAATTATAGAGCAAATATAAAATATAATTAATGTTTTAAATTTATCCATATTAAAAAATCCTCCATTATGCTATATTTAAATATCTAAATAGTTTGGATTTTTGTCAATCAATTTGAAAACCCATGGTTGAAAAAAGCCCGGCACTTCATCTGGATGTGCAATCATAATACCCGCTGATTGAGAAATTACGTTAAAGGTTTCCAGTCTTTTTACAATCGGATCCCCCAAATCCAACAAAAGTGAAGTTTCTCTTTTGTCATAATAATATTTTATAAATTTTTTCTCCGATTCAGATAAATTTTCTAGAATAGTTTTATAATTATCCCAAACTTTTTTTGTTCTCCACTTATCTATAATAACATCTTTGGTCCATTTTAACAAATATGAAATCATAATAGCAGCCGAAATAGAAAAAACCACAAACAACCATATTCCGTGTTGATTTCTGAAAGCATCAAAGCCCGTTGGAAGATATTCTATTGGGAAAAACAGCAAAAAGCCACATGCTAAACATATTGCTATCGAGATTCTTACTGAAGCATCAAGTATTTTGCTCAAGAATTCAAAATTCATTTAATATTCTCCTTTCTTTTATGAATTTTTATGAATGAAGTACATTTGTATCATTATAACATATTAATAAAAATTTTTCAACATAATGAAAAAACCCGAATAATCTAGATTGTCATCTAAATCATTCGGCTTCTATGGAAGAGCCGAATGATTTGGATGCCCCTATTTTTAGTTGCGGATGTCCGGTTTTATTTTGTCGCACGTCATACAAATTTCGGCACCTTCACGTGCAAAAACATCACGGAAAACAACTCGTTTAAAGTAGTCATTTTCTCTAACTCGACGAAAATCAAGTGCACAACCACCGAATGGTGTGCCCGGTTCATTCATCCATTCGTCGTCACAATGTTCTGCTGTGCCATTAGAAGATGTAAGAAGTATTGTATACGGCACAATTAAAAACCACGTAGACCTTGTAGTAAAAATGTTTATAAAAAATCCTGCTGAAGCAAGTAAAACTCCAAACTTAAAGCCCTTTGCATATGAATGCTTATCAGAATATATTCCTATGGGCTTTGATATCAGCATCCTGAACAAGTTTGCACCAATATTAATAATCTGTACCAAAAGAACTGACATCATCAAATCTTTGTATTTGAATATTCCCATAAAACCTGCAGTAAAATATCTTGCCATATTCCACAAGACAGTAACTACGATTATACTGCGGAAATTTTTATTACATACCGTTTTTTTCAAAATTTCTGACAACGGCATTCTGACACTTGTCTGTTCATGACTATCATCTTTTTTCATAACCATAATTGATGTAAAATTGCATATGTTTAAAATTAAAATAGCCGTAGCTATAAATAAAAATTAACCGTCTGAATTTCCTGTATTATCAAAACTGTCTACTATATACCCAATAACAGCGGTAAAAATCATTCCTAAAGACAAAGAAAGTGTCTCTTTGTTTGCTGAAAATCTCGCTCGTTTAGTAGGCTCTACATACGAGTTTCCCCATTTATAGAAAATATTAAGAATAAGATATTTAAAAACATATGCCAACAAAACACTTATCATCAAAAAAATGGTTTTTGTTGTTTTGTCAACCGGCAAGAAAGGCACCGTATACATAAATATAAATAAAAATATACTTGCTGTATCAAGAACCAGTGTCAGTTTTTTTGCACTCATATTTCCCCTGAACAGGAATAACGACAAAATCTGAATAACAAAAGACAGCGTTATAAACGATGATATAATGCCTACCAATGAATCACTTATACCAATGCTTGAGAGTAATTTTGCGAGGTATACATCAGAAACCAGCAACGATATAAAATACTCTACTGTACATTGAACAACATAAGCTTTTCGGGACCTTTTATATTCTAAAGAATTAAATCTTTCCATATACATTCTCTCCATTGCAATAAATCATCTATATTCTATGGTCATTTTAACAAATATCAACTGTACAGTCAAACATTTGACTACGAAACTTTTTCGCAAAAATATTGTATGACTCATCATTAACATATAACCATACTTATCTCCTTAATATTATGTTACACAATGCAGCACAATTGTTGTAACAAATTCTACCAAACAGTCTTGATTCATACAACCTGAATTTCATCATTTTAATTTCCTCCTTACAATCTTTAAAATATAAAAAGAGACAAACATCTTCATTATAAAAAGCGTTTGTCTCTTTTGGCTTTCGGCGACATAATAGATGCAGGTAATTTTATTTTCCGCTTCTTATATGTCGGTAACCACTAAATTAACATATATAAAATGTAAAGTTATCTATATTCTTTTCCGAAAGTCTGTACTTTTCCATAAGCTCAGGGCCGCAGGAATTTGAACCTATACCCGAATTTTTATAGTCAATCCTTATAATTGTTGCAGTTTCCTTTTCAAGCTCGTCTATATGCATTGCACGCATAAGTCCCTCTGCACTATAATGTGAAACATTAAATTCAAATCCCATGTCGGATTTAAACTTCAAGCCATTTAGCATTTCAAGCAATTTTGTGTCGATATGATTACCATGTTCCTGCGGCATAATATAGTTTACATACTCACTGTCTGCATCACTTTCATAGAAACCGACCTTTGTATGAAAGTGCATATCTGTGTAATTTTCACCGTCACCCATACCAAAATACATGAACTTATCATTTTCATACGGTGTCCTGAATTCAAAACCAAGACGAGGTAGCCATACGCAATCCTCACGCACACTACCGTTTAAATTAACCCTAACAGAACCGTCGCCATAGAATGTATACTTTACCGTATATTTAAGAAATGGGTTTCTACCTACCGCTGCAAGCGAGCCTTCAACGGTAACCGTATTCGCAGAAGTTGTGCAGGAATAACACTTATTGAATACCTTGTCAAAGCCCTCTGCCCGACCGCTCTTTTCCTTGTACCATTCAGAGACAATTTTTCTTTCATTATCCGTAGGCGCACGCATTACTGTAAGCCTTACACGGTCTGTAAGCTGTTCTGCACCGTTTTTTACAATACTTGTGATTTCACCAAAATGCTTTGAAACTGTGTAACTGAATTTTTCTCCCTTTACAATAATGTCATGCTCTGTTTCTGCAAATTCCACATCATTGTCATCTTTATAAATTTCAGCACATTCCACATCTACTGCAAGTTGTGATGTCGCAACCTCATAACCCGTTTTGTCATACAAATAACAGTTTACATAAGCGCCAAGCTCACATTCTTCAACAGTTTCGTACTCTATCTCTGCTGTCTCTTTTGGTTTGATGTCGAGTGTAAGGTATTTATAGTCGGTAATTTCTCCGTCTACTACTACCTCATACTTAAATGTATATTCGCTAAGGTTTGTAAAGTCGTAAAGGTTAGTAACCTTAATCTTTGAGCCTTCTATCTCAAAGCGTGCATACTGATATGCTGCTTTGGCGTTCAAAGAACCCGCCTTAAAACTTCTGTCATGGAACACAAGACCATCGACACAGAAGTTTCCGCTATTTGTAAGCTCCTTAAAATCGCCGCCGTATTTCGGCACACCGTTTACCAAAACAGTATGGTCTGCCCATTCCCATATGCAACCGCCTATAAGCTTGGGATATTTATATACAACATCCCAGTAATCCTTTATATCACCGGGGCCATTACCCATTGCGTGAGCGTATTCACACATAAAAAACGGAAGGTACTTTTCTTTATCTTCTGCATACTCCTCTACAAAGTCTACTGACGGATACATCTTTGAAAAAACATCAGCTCTTGCATAATATTCAGGGTATCTTGAACTTGCACGGGAAGCATCCTCACAGTGCACAAGACGCTTTAGGTCAGTCTTTTTAAGGTACTTAATCATTGAACAATGATGCTCGCAATGTCCGCTTTCGTTACCTGTTGACCAACTGAAAATGCATGTATGGTTTTTATCACGCTCATATGCACGCACCATTCTTTCCATGTATGCTTCTTCCCACTCAGGCAAATTTCCTATCCAATCCTCAGGATGCTCCACCATGTCGTAACCCTCAGTTGTCGGCGTTCTTAATACAAAGCCATGCGTTTCAATATCTGTTTCAAGCATTACATAAAATCCCAACTCGTCGCACATATCCAAGAATTTAGGTGTGGGCGGATAATGAGAGGTGCGTATTGTATTAATATTAAGCTTTTTCATCTGTAGAAGGTCGTACATCAAGTCCTCATCAGTCATATACCATCCCTTGGTGGGATGAGTGTCGTGATGATTAACCCCCTTTAGTTTTACAGGCACACCATTTACGCAAAAAGCTGCTTCTTCATTAATTGAATATTCTACAAAACCTATGGAACGGCTTATAATTTCATCCTTATATTCAAACACAACATCATAAAGGTGCGGCTTTTCAGCATTCCACTTAACGGGATTTTCTACGATAAATTGCGCTTTGCCATTTGAATCACATTCGCCTATTAATTCTTCGCCGTCATACAGATAAACCCTTGCACTGCCATCAAAGTCTGTTAAAATTTTGTTGTCCTCTGTTGTAATCCTGATATCCCTTATATGCCCAACAGGACGCGAAAGAATATACACATCACGAAAAATACCGTTAAATCTGAAAAAGTCCTGGTCTTCAAGATAACTGCCCGAACACCACTTTCGTACCTTTACAAGCACTTTGTTTGTGCCCTCATTTACAAATTCGGTAATATCAAATTCAGCCTGTAGGTGGCTTCCCTGGCTATAACCAACATACTTATCATTAATATACAGCTCCATATTTGAGGAAACGCCCTCAAAGATTATGTAATGACAGTTGTCGTTATTTTTTATATCAAATTCTCTCATATAAATGCCCATAGGATTTTCATCGGGAACATAAGGCGCATCCACAGGATAAGGATAGGTTACATTTGTATAATTCGGGGCTTCATAACCATACAACTGCCAGCAGGATGGAACAGGAATTTTGTCCCAGCTTTCTATAATCTTTTCTTCCTTAAAATCCATATCATAATACTTAAAATTCCATTCTCCGTTCAGTAGCATATACGCACCCACATTTTCGGGTATGTAATATGCACGCTGAGGCATACGGTTTTCCTTAATGTGGTCTAATTTTTCATAAAAGCGCATTAAATTCATCCTTTCAAAATTATGATTTTTTTTGCAAAACAGTCTTTTATTTTTTAAAAATATATGTTATAGTATACATACCAATTATAAAGCATTTTTAAGAACATGTAAATAAAATATCTTGCAAATTTATATGAATATCTTGCAGGAGGAGAGTTATGGAGAACATTACTATAAATATCTTGCCGGAAAATTTTAAACCGTTACCGATAATATTCAATACGGCAAGCAGCCGCTATATTCAGTGCACAATGGACAGAGCCGTCGGAGTTCAAAGCTTTTACCAGATTTTAATTGTTATTGAAGGAAAAGGTGTACTTCAATACCGCAATGAAACCTACAAACTAAAAAAAGGGTGCGCTTTCTTTACCGCAGAGGGTGTTCCATCAAAATACATAAACACCGGCGGTCTTGTTACGGCTTTTCTTACTGCTAAAGGAGATGGCTTTTCACAAATGCTCAAACATTTTGAATGTAATGATTTTTTATTCTACGAGTCTGTGAATGTGGAAAAAGCCTTGTCGGACATAAATAAAATTATACACGAATACTACGAGTACAAACGCCAAAGTATATTGTCTGCAGTTACTTATTCATTTTTTGCCGAATTTTTTGAGCAAAAACAAGAAAACAGTTTTGCCCCATTGGACAAAACTGCTCTTTACATTGAAAAGAATTTTGCAAAAAAGCTCACTCTTTCTGAATTGGCTAAAATAAATGAATCCTCTGTTTCAAAACTGTGTCACGATTTTAAAAGCAGGTACGGCTGTACGGTTTTTCAGCAAATTTTAAATCTTAGGCTCATGTATGCCAATAACCTGATTACTGCAATTCCAAACAACCGGACAAAAGACATCGCAATTACTTGCGGATTTGATGATGTCAGTTACTTTTGCCGTGCGTATAAAAACAAATTCGGTACAAGTCCTGCAAAAACTTACAGCCACAAGCCCTTCAAAAGTAGTTGAATTCGCTAAGCATGCATGGCACATTCAGCTGCCGCAAGCAAAAAGGCGAATGATTTAGATGCCGGTATTTTAACTACAAATTAATTTTTGACAATCCGGCTTCTGATGTTTCCTTATAAGATTTGTGCATATCAATTCCGGTTTCCTTCATAGTTTGTATCACTTTGTCTAAAGAAATTTTTCTTGTGTTCCACAAAAAACCTGCCAAACTCACTGCGTTTATCGCTCTCATCGCAGCTACGGCATTCCTTTCAATGCAAGGAATTTGAACAAGACCGCATATAGGATCACAAGTAAGACCAAGATGATGCTCAATTGCGATTTCAGCGGCGTATTCTATTTTTTCTATACTCAACCCAAAAAGTTCCGCAAGCGCGGCGGCAGCCATCGCACAAGCACTTCCAACCTCAGCCTGACATCCACATTCCGCACCCGAAATAGAGGCATTTGTCTTAATCACATTCCCAATTATTCCTGCGGTCATCAGTGCTCGAACTATGCTCTCATCAGTAAAATTGTTTTTTTGCTGTTGATAATAAAGTACAGCTGGTACTATACCTGCTGCACCACAGGTAGGAGCTGTAACAATGGTTTCTCCCGATGCATTTTGCTCTCCAACAGCAAAAGCATACGCACAAACCATTCTGTTTTCTTTTGTTTCGGCAGTTTCATCTATGTGTTGATTGTCAAACAAAATTTTTGCTTTCTTCTGAACATTAAGTCCACCGGGAAGTTCTCCGGAATCAGCTAACCCGTTTTTTATGCAAGTTTTCATTACATTCCATATTTTTGTCATATAGTCAGTAAAACCATCTTTTTCGTTTTCCAAAACATATTCCCATAGTCTTATGTTTTTCTTTTGACAGTAGTCATATATTTCATAAAACTTACTCTGTTTATAAACAATTTTCGGAGTGTTAATAACTTGGTTTTCAAAGACTATACTTCCTCCACCAACACTTAAAACTCTGTTTTTGCAAATTTCTTTTTTATCTCTATATGCAATTAAATCTAATGTATTGGGATGAGGTATATTAGAAGTTACAAAGTCAAATTCGACATCGCATTTGAAAGGAAAAAATGTCTTTTTTACAACCGCATCTGTTCCATGACCTTTTCCCGTTTTTGCTAATGAACCATAAAGAATGACCTTAAAAGCATCTGCATCAATATTTATTTCCTTAAAAATCGTACATGCTTTTTCCGGCCCTATGGTATGGGAACTGGATGGTCCTCTTCCAATTTTATATAATTCTGTTATTGATTCCATACCATTGTAAGTAATTTTGTCATTTGAAGTACTATTAATAAAAAAACATTCTACTGGCACTCTAAATATTTGGGCTAATTTTATTAAGTTTTCTCCTGATGGATTCGACAGTCCTGATTCCCACTTTGAAACCGCTCTGTCACTGATACCAAGGAGCTCGCCCAATACTTTTTGAGACATTTTGTTTTGTATTCTCAATTCCCTGATTTTCGTATAAATGAAATTCTCCACTCTTTTCACCTCTATAAAAACACTATATAAATATTATAGCTTAAATTTTTCCAACTATAAAGGCAAATTTCAAATCTATTTCATCTTTATCTCAACCATCAGTTGATATTTGTTCCAGATTGACAGCTTGAGATGTGATAATGTCATTGGTTCAGGTTTGGTTCAAAACCGCTTGGCACCTACCCTTTTGTTTCGAAAGTGATTTTTTCGAAAAACCTTCAAACCATAAAAAGTCGAATGGTTTAGATGCAAATAAAAACAAACATTGACGAAGTCAATTCATAACTTGCCGAAGGCAAATATAACTGAAAAAAGACTATTCCGAAGAATAGTCTTTTTTCTGGCTTTCGGC
The DNA here is from genome assembly GCA_045636305.1 of Candidatus Gastranaerophilaceae bacterium. Classification (GTDB taxonomy): domain Bacteria; phylum Cyanobacteriota; class Vampirovibrionia; order Gastranaerophilales; family Gastranaerophilaceae; genus RGIG2134. Next base: position 8,548 of record JAZTXF010000053.1, read on the forward strand.
TACATAATAGATGCAATCCTATTATTAGAAATCATGACGAAAACCGAAATCAACCTTATTCTTTTCAAATACACATACGATTTTCTCTATCGCGTCAAAATCGGAATAATTTTCGTTCTTTATTATACTTTGTCTGGTCGAAAATTGTCGTTTCTTTTTGGGAAAGCTAAACGATAGAATTTTTATCTTTCGTTGACCTTTGCAGGATGGAATGACAAGAAAAAACTCGTGTTCTTCCAAGCCATATTTTGAGATAATCCGGTTATGATAGTAGTATAAACCTTTTGATAGCCTACATCTAACCTCTACACTTTTCTATAAGATTTCGTGTCCACCATTGCTTGCATCTGTCGTATAGAACGATGCTTTGTGCCCGAATTTATCTTCATAAGCTTTTCCGACTTTTTGTATATACGCTTCAACATCATTATTCTTTATGATTGCGACTGTACAACCGCCAAAACCAGCACCTGTCATCCTTATTCCGCGCACTCCAGATAGCTTTCTTCCCTCAGAAACAACAAAATCGAGTTCAGGGCATGTGACTTCATAATCTTGCCTGAGGGAATCGTGCGATTCGTTCAGGTATTTTCCAAGCAATTTAATATCATTATTTTTCATTGCCTCTGCACTCTTGCAGACTCTGTCGCACTCATAAATAACATGCTTGATTCTTTTTTGAACAATAGGATTTTCAATTACATTTTTGTATTTTTCAAAATGCTCTATACTTATATCCGCCAGTTGTGTTATATCGGGAACAACCGTTTTCAGTGCACTAAAGCCTTCTTCACACTCTGCTCTTCGCTCGTTATACTTCGAGCTTCCAAGTGAATGTTTAACATTTGTATTTGTGAGAACTATGCTACAGTCTTTTAGTCGAAGAGGGATATATTCATATTCAAGAGTTGCACAGTTTAAGTATATAGCATGGTGTTTTTTGCCCATTGCCGAGGCAAATTGGTCCATAATACCGCATTTAACTCCTATGAAATTGTGCTCTGCCCTCTGAGATATAAGAGCCATTTCTATCATGTCTATACTCTTTTTTATCCCCGCATTTTCATTGGCAAAGGTTGCAAGGCAAAGTGCAGTAGATACCTCTATTGCCGCAGAAGAGGAAAGCCCCCCTCCGTGAGGAACTGTGTCGTCATAGAGCATGTCACATCCTGTAATATTGTATCCCGCCTCCATAAGCTCCAAAGCTACGCCTATCTGATAGTCACCCCATTTAAGCTTACCTTTAAGGTTGTGCATATCTTCTATTGTGGTCTCCACCAATATGTCAAGGTCGGTAGCCTTGAGCCTTATTACCCCGTCATTACGTTTCCTTGCGATGACGGTAGTGCCCATGGTAAGCGCCGCAGGCATAACACAGCCGCCGCAATAGTCTACATGTTCCCCTATAAGATTGACGCGTCCGGGCGATGTGAATACTCTCATATCGCCGTCGCCGTAGAGTTTTGTAAACATTTTTTTCATTTCACTTAGTTTCATGGCGTCCTCCAAAAAGTTTATATCTGATTCATAAAGGTATCAAATGCTTTTCTTCCGTTTTCGTCACGCTTATACACACCCGCATGCTCCAATACTCTTACAAAAACTTTACCGACTTCTTCCTTAAGGATTTCATCGGCATTGGACTTATTTATATCAGGGTGATTTTTTATGACTTTCTCTGCCCAAGCTTTGTGTGCTGAGGTTTTTTCATTTCCTGACAGATCGGTACCATTTATGATTGCATCCGCTACGGCATCAAGCTCCTCTACAAGTCTTGAGGGAAGAACTGCAAGTCCCATTACCTCTATAAGTCCTATGTTTTCCTTTTTGATATGATGAAGTTCTGCATGAGGATGGTAAACGCCCAAAGGATGCTCATCGGTTGTTATGTTGTTTCTTAGCACCAAATCCATTACATACTTCCCATCCTGCATACTTGCAATCGGAGTAATGGTATTATGCCTTTCACCATTTGTTTCTGCAAAGATGAATGCATCTTCATCTGTATAACTTCGCCAGCTTGTAAGGATTCTGTCGGATAAGTTTACAATATCATCAGGATTTTCGCTCTTTAAACGGATTACCGACATAGGCCATTTGAGAGTGCTCACTTCTACACTTTCAAAACCTACTATTTTATAGAAATTCTCATTCTCTGCCCTATGCATCGCAAACACATGGTTTCCGCCTTGGAAATGCTCGTGGCTTAAAATAGAGCCTCCAACGATGGGCAAATCGGCATTTGAGCCGATCATATAGTGATTGAACTTACCTACAAAATCCAAAAGTTTAGAAAAAACACTCTTGTCTATAATCATGGGGACATGCTTTGAATTTAGTAAAATACAATGCTCATTGTAATAAACATATGGAGAATACTGAAATGCCCAGCTTTCGCCGCAAATATCAACAGGGATAATTCTGTGGTTTTGCCGTGCAGGGTGGTTTACCCTACCCTCGTATCCCTCATTTTCTACACAAAGCAGACACTTGGGATAAGATATGTCTTTAGAAAATTTAGCCGCCGCAATAGCTTTGGGGTCCTTTTCCGGCTTGGAACGGTTTATGGTTATTTCTATTTTACCATACTCTGAGTCCACAACCCATTTTACATCTTTTTTTATTCTGTCTCTTCTTATGTAATTGTTGTCGCAAGAGAGTTTATAGAAATAGTCCGTTGCATTTTTTGAAGAACTCGTATAAAGGCTATTAAATGTGTTGATGACTGTAGCCGGATACGGTGTTAATATATCCATAACCGCAGTATCAAACATATCTCTGTATACGATACTATCGTTATCAATAAGTCCCTTTTCTACTGCAAAATCGGTTATTGCGTCTAAGATTTGTCCGAGCTCGTCAATACTTTTACACAGACTTCTTGTTTCCTCATAGGAATCGAGTTTTAAAAGTGCAAGAATTCTGTTGCGAACATAAATTCTGTCGCTGTCTTCTATAAGACCTGTCATACGGCCATACGAAATCAATTTATCTATTTGCTCATTTATTCTGATTCCTTTCACAATAACCCCTCCAATATTAATATTTTTAGCAGTTAGTCTCCATACGCTGTACGTCCATATCATAAAGGGTAAAAACGCTGTCCCTTAGTGGCTTTACGCACATACAATCTCTGATTACATTTTTTTGCAAAAATAGTGCTACCTACACCCATGAATGTGATTTTTCAGAATTGTTCCTCTTCTAATAAAAAGCTTCTTTGTAAGACTATTATATATTGACAATAAAGTATTGTGAATGGTATAATATTATTAATATTTGTCATTTTGTTGTTTTTTTCCGGAGGCGATACTGCGTTGTGCGACATAGTGCTATAATAAAAGACGAAGGATTTTTGGATTTAAATCCTGTCCTCTTTGGTTACGAAAACTGCAATAAATCACATTCCTTTGGTCCGGCTGTGCGAACACATTGGCTTATTCATTTTGTTGTAGCAGGCTTTGGAATTTTTAAAATCAAAGATAAAGAGTATAAAGTTAAGCCTGGAGAAATGTTTGTTATTCCACCATATATAGAAACTTATTACGAAGCAGACAGCGTTAACCCCTGGAGCTATATATGGATTGGTTTTACCAGCAACAACAAATTGCCAAAAGAGCTTTCGGACGTTATCGTATGCCCTGAGGCTGAAAAAATATTTGAATCCATGAAAGATTGTGAAAATTATTCCAACGGAAGAAGCGTTTATTTAAGTGCAAGATTGTGGGATTTGTTTGCAATGTTATCGAAAGGTAGAGATAATCAATACGACTATGTTGAAAAAGCATTGGAATTTATACATTCAAACTACATGCACGATATAAGCATAGAAAGAATTGCCCGAGAACTAAAACTTGACAGAACATATTTTTCTGTCATTTTCAAAAATAAAACCGGACTTTCTCCTAAACAATATCTTCTTAATCATAGAATGAATATTGCTGCTACTCTCATAACAAAAAAGCGTACTACTATATCTGTTATAGCCAACTCGGTTGGGTATTCTGATTTATATACCTTCTCCAAAATGTTTAAACGACATTTTGGGGTTTCACCATCAAACTATGCAAGACAACAATGAATATATGAACCTTGCCTTTGTGATTCTGATTATGGAAGAACGATCATAGTTTACTATTAAGCTTCGTAAGTTTAAGGCTGGTTCAAAACCACTCGGCAAAAATCTTTTTGTTTCAAATAAGATTTTTGCAAAAGCCCTCAAGTCATTGTAAAAAACAGAACAATTTTTATTGCAAACTCCGTTTGCAGTGGTATTATATTTGTTCATTAAACTCGCCACAGGCGAATACCACTGCCAGAAGGGCAATATAACTTACGAAGTAAATATCACTTGTTCCGCAAGGAACAAATATAACTGAAAAAAGACATCCAAAGATGTCTTTTTTCTGGCTCCCCGAGTTGGACAGCGACTCGCTTCGCTCGCATGCATGCTGCGTCCAGCCATTCAGCCGTCGCGGTAGCTCGGCTTCACGGGGACTCCGCGATCTCACCGGTCAGTTCTCGCAAGACAACTTAAAAAAGCCAAGAAAAAAACCGCCCCTCGGGCGGTTCTTTTTTTGGAAGAGCCGAATGGTTTAGATGACCTTGGGGGGGCTATCAGATTAAAAAATTTTCAACTTTTAAAAACATTATATACATTCTCCATTTGCTGCTTTAATTGCGCCTCTTGCCAGTTCTAAGGTAGGGTCGCATACATTAAAATCAAGTTTATACATATCCACTGCAACAGGAAGCTCTGTACAACCGAGAACCAATGTTTCTGCCCCGCGTTCAATGATATTTTGCATAACACCTTTGACAACAGTAACATCATAATCTTTCTTTCCGGCTTTAACTCCGTTATAAATAAGGTCAGTTACAGCAATTTGCTCGTCTTCGTCAGGCACAAGAATTTCTATGCCCATTTTCACAAACACATTTTGATAAATCCCACTATTTATCGTTCCTTCAGTGGCAAGTAACCCTACAGTTTTAATTCCCTTTTTTAAAAGCGACTCACCGGTAAGTTCTATCATACTTAAAATGGGTATATCGACGCTTTTCTGAACTTCAGAGCGAAAATAATGTGCTGTATTACAAGGCATTACGAGAATTTGCGCTCCCATCACCCAAAGAGATAATGCACTTTTGGTCAATTGCGGAACAGGATTTTTCCCATTGTTAATTATTGCCTCCGTTCTATCGGGAATGGCGGTGTTATTATCTATCAATATCTTAATATGATCCTGATCAGTATCAGCTTTTGTGTTCAAAACAATTTTCTTAAAAAGGTCTGCGGTTGCAAGAGGACCCATTCCTCCAATAATTCCAATTGTTTTCTTACTCATTTTTCCCTCTCAAAAAATATAATCTTTATATTGATTATATCATAAGATTGTGTTATAATAAAATATAAATAATTATATGTGTATTATATTTTTTTACCTATGGAGGAATTATGTTTAAATATGCTGATTATGCCTATAAAGTTTATAAAGAGATGTCATTTACAAGGGCTGCCGAAAAATTATTTATATCTCAGCCCTCTTTGTCGCTAAGCATAAAAAAATTAGAAGACACTTTGGGAACCCCTATTTTTGATCGTTCCGGAAGAGAAATTCGCCTAACCGATATTGGCCAAAAATATATTGCAGCCTTTGAGGAAATCAAAAGCATAGAAAAGAATCTGAAAGATGAAATAGATGATTTGCAAAAACTAAAAAAAGGAAGCATAACCATTGGAAGTACAATATTTGTATCGTCAAATATTTTGCCTTTTATATTAAAAGATTTTCAGAACGCTTTCCCGAAAATTACCATCAATATATTAGTTGAAAACTCAGCAACGCTTAAAAAATTGCTTGAAAAAGGAAGTATTGACTTTATAGTAGATAATGCGCAAAAAGAAAATGAAAATGAATATGAATACCATGCAATTGCAAACGAGCAAATACTGTTAGCGGTTCCAAAAAACTTGCCTGTAAACGAAAAATTGACATCGTTTTGCATACACAATGATGTCATAAACACAAATGAAAATTGGTATAAAAGTCATTCAAAAGTTAATATGAGCAGGTTTAAGGATGATAAATTCATATTATTAAGATATGGTAACAATATGCGCCAAATTTCAAATAAAATTTTTAAAGAGAACAATATTATTCCTAATGTGATACAGGAATTTGACCACCTTATGACATCAATAAGTTATGCCGAAGCGGGATTTGGAATATGTTTTATAACTGATTCTGTACTAAAATATGCGAAAAACTTGAACGATATTGCGTTGTATCTGCCAGACACCTCACACTCCGAACGTACACTTTACATAATAAGAAAGAAAAACAAGTATCTTTCTTTCTCTACCGAAGAACTTATAAAACATACTGTTGAGTTCTTCAAGTTTCGAAAATCGAAATAAACTAAAACTGCTTCTTACTGAATCATCAGGAACTCAACTATATTCATAAAATGTAACCTCTTTTTGTTGTTTCTTTTAGTTTCAACGGCGACATTTATGTCAAGTATTCCGGCAATAAGTAAAAGGGGCTGTCTCACTAAAAAAAGTGAGGCAGCCCCTTTTAATTGGCTTTCGGCGACATAATAGATGCAGTATATGTTTATGAAATTATTTCAAAGGTTACATTTGGGGTTTCTTCATGAACTCTTTGAAATATTACAAACATCCTTTCACAATAATCTTGAATATCTTCATCCATGGAATAGAAATTATGTATTTCAACAGAAATTTCTTCACCGTCAATCCATAAATATCTTAAGCAATCCCATAATGCGCTCCAGTTTTCACCATAGTATTCAGGAAGCCCAAACTTCTCCTTTAAAATTTTATGAACTGTTCCGCAATACTTACAATCTTTAAAATCCAAAATAATCGGATTTTCTTTTATCTCTTTAAACGCCCTCTCGTCGTTATTATAATGCCTCATATTAAATTTTCCTCCTTTTAATCAACTTCTATAAATGTTTCATAATGGTCATAAGTTACAAAAATTAGACCATCGTTTGAAAAAACAAGTCTCTGCTTATTGCGGTATCCAGCAATATAGTTTAAGTCCGCTTCATACCAAATGCGTCCTTCTTTTTGGGGTAAATGTCCATCATCATTTTCATATATTCCCCCAAAAATCTGATACCCAGGCAACACTTCAGCAAGATTTCCCAACTTGGGTTCCCATCCCATTTGCTTGGCATCATACACAGTCAAATAATTATCCGGCAGTTGTTGCAAATATTTCACAAACCAATCTGCTCCTGCAGTTCCGTAAGGGGTTAGAGTTCCAGCTTCTACAGAAAGCAACAATTCTATCCTGCATCTGCAAAACGGATGAAGAGGCGGCCTTGGATTTACAACCTCATCCGTTGCATAAATCTTGCCATGCCTATCCCGACATTCCTTGCAAGTTTTTTCATCAATATATGCAATCCAATTCTTCCAATTTTCACTGTTTCTCATTATGTCACCTCCAATCCTATCATAATAAAAAGGTTTTTTCAACCTTATAAATCTTATTATAATTAAATTTAGGTGACATAGCGTGCCATGCTGATAGTGATATTCCATCTTCGATGGAGTGATATTTTTGCTAAAGCAAAAGTGATATTAAAACCTTGCGGTTTCAGTGATATTATCTTTATTCTTTAAACTCGCCGCAAGGCGAATACCACTGCCCGAAGGGCAATATAACTTACGAAGTAAATATAACTTGTTCCGTAAGGAACAAATATAACTGAAAAAAGACTATTCGTGAGAATAGTCTTTTTTCTGTCTTTCGACTACATAATAGATGCAGTATATGTTTATGAAGCATTTGCCGTTCGGCAAATATGAAGCAGTGGCTTTGCCACTATGAAGTAAATTCGCTTTGCGCTCTTTATGAAGCAAAGCGTTCCTTAATGTGCCGTAGGCACACTTCATAAGCCGTGCGACTTCATTAGCGTTAGCGACTTAATGTTCCGAAGGAACGCTTCATTGAAAAAAGCGTACTGAAAATTTCAGTACGCTTTTTTCTGGAAGATCCGAATGGTTTAGATGCCAAACAAATTCCCCCGAATTCAAGGGAATTAAATTGATATTATTCTGTCATCTTTTTAAACTCATCGAGGTTCAATTCTTTCTTGAATTCTTCTTCTGTAGGCATATACAGTTTATACTTTGAAGCATATATCTGACTATTCTCTTCAGACAATGTGTACTTTACTACTGCATCACTTTTATCCGCACACAGCACAATGCCAATTGGTGGATTATCTCCCTCATTCATCAACTCTCTTGTATAGTAATTCACATACATTTGCATCTGGCCTAAATCCTGATGTGACAAATCACCTATTTTTAAATCAATCAAAACAAAGCATTTCAAGATGTAATTGTAGAATACAAGGTCGATGTAGAAATGTCTGTCATCAAAGGTTATATGTTTCTGCCTTGCTACAAATGAGAAACCTCTTCCAAGCTCAAGCAGGAATTTCTGCAAGTGGTCTATTACAGCCTGTTCTAATTCCTTTTCGTAGAAATGTGGGTTCATTTCTAAATCTAAAAACTCAAGCACGTATGGATCACGGATTATCTTTTCGTATTCTGGTCTCGGTTCAAGTGTTTGAATTTCTTCGCTGACTGCTTTCTTTTCTTGGCTCGAAAGTAATCTTTCATAGAAAAATGAATTTATCTGTCTTTCAAGCTGACGAACACTCCATCCGGATTTTACACATTCCTCAGCATAGAAGCTTCTTCTTGTTTCATCTTCTATCTTTATCAAATGCAAATAATGTGACCATCCTAATTCGGCAGACAGTGTTTGCCGAATTGGAAACGCAAGATAAAAATTACGCATATTTCGAAGATTTCTCACAGAAAATCCTTTTCCAAATTCTGCCGAAAGTTGCGTTGACAGATATTGAAGGAGATTTTTTCCATATTCTGCTCTATCGTTTTCTCCGCAAGCCTTATATATTTGTTCACCTATTTCCCAATAAGCCTGAACCATCGAATTATTAACTGTCGCATACACCTTTCTTTGTGCGTTAATTACACTGTTTCTTGCGGCTTCATATGTGCTTTCTTGAATGAGATTTTGATTTACTATTATTTCATCCATATTTGCTCACTTTCTTTTAGAGATTATTATTGAGTTTCAAATATCATCATAAGTTTAAAAGTTTTATATCAAATCTACCATTTTGTTTGAAATATCCCAAATTAAATATTTCTCCGGGATGCTTTTTTGCCCAAGTTACTGCTACCGTTTTTAGTTCTTCAGCAGTAATCAATAAGATTTGTGTGTCGTTATTCAAAGAAAAATCTACACATTCTTGTACGCTTTGCGGTGTGAAATCAGGTGCAATTACCATAAACACAGTTACATCTTTATCCGATGTTTTTATGTATCTTTCAAACTGCTGAATGTGATCTTTTAAATTTACCGCAGTCTCCTTGGATTTATTATCCCACATAATATACTTATCTTTAAAGGATAATTTTCCATCTGGATGTTCTGAACCAGTCAAAGTCAACGGCTTATTTAATAACATTTTTTCAAATAAATACTTAGTAGCATCTTCAAATAAATGCTCACATTGTAAATCTTTTTCAATAATATTATTTGCTCTCAAATTTTTCAAATCTCTACTTGCAAGTTGATTATAAAACGCAATAAGTTTTTCTCTTCCATCTTCCGTTTTAATTTCTATTCTTCTCATCGAATCATAATATTCGAGAATTCTATCAATTAATGCAACTTTATTACCTGATACATTTAGTCCTATATCACCACACCATATTGACAGCATTGTAACATCAAGTCCATCTCTCGGCGAGAATCCACCAATCAAATTTGAAGGTTGTATGGATTTCAGTATAATGTCTTTTAACTCGTTTACAGTAGGATTATTTGATATTTCAATTTTAGCCTTTGAAAAATATTGACTTGCTTTATTTACTATATCAATAAGATACTGTTTTTTTGTTTTCTTGATTACATAATCAACAAGTTTTTCATAACCATATGCTCGTATTTCGATATTGTAGTATTTTCTAACACATTGAGCTATGTCATCAGGTATCATATCGCACATAACACCATCAGAATTCTTTATAGCTACAATCAACCCTTTTGCCTGTAATACTTTTCTTGTATCTTCTATATCATCATAAGTGTGTAAAACATTTTCAGGAGTTGGAAACCTGCCGGATTTAGCTTCAAGCATATGAAATTCTTTAATAGAGATCGACAAATACTTCCTTAATGTTTCCAAAAGATTCTTTTCATCAACTGATATATCGTCATTATGCGCCCACGCAGCATCTAACATATGCTTAAACAAAGCAAAATCTTTGGATATCTTGCTTTCATCAAAATTATTTGACTCATCAACAATTGATTTTTCATAGTTTAAAACCGCAGAGTCGGTATCTTTAGTAGGCGAAATAAAATCATCCTGATTCAATAAATAATCACGCAATAATATTGGTGCAATAATTCTTACTGCACGATTTGAATCAAGTTTAATCTCATCTAGCCTATTGCTTATATTTTCAAACGATGTATACTGTTTAGCAGTTTTCTTTAAAAACTCTTTAATCTCATCGAGTTCTAATCGTCTGTAATCGGCAACATATGCAGAGGCAACTCGTTTTGCAATTGTAATATTTGGAATTTGTTCAACAAACTTAATAAAATCCATATTATACCACCTCAAAGCTATTATAGCATAATAGGCACAAATTGTCAAAAAGAAAAACCGAATGATTTAGATGCATAGTTAATTAAGTTTATATAAACCGCTTTTTAAACCATCTAAAACTAATTGAGCATTAATCTTCGAGTCGGGACAACCTAACTTATTGTCATTAGCATTTAAAACCAAATTTAATGCTTCTACAACTTTATTTGATTCAACGATTCTTATGATACAATTTACTCTTGTTCTTGTTCCTGTTATATCATCATCCCATCCACCCTTAGCATAATTATTATACATATACGCAATAAATTGTGCTTTTGTGTCTGGATTTGACCACATATCTCGTTTATCTAAGAATTCCCCCATAAAAGAGCCAATAAAAGAAAGCCCCGCGCTTCTGCATACATTTCTTAATTCGTAATTATCCTTAATCTGTTTTGACATTGTATTATCTCCTTTTTCTATTATTTATATCCTAATTATATCATAAAAATTGTAATATGTATTTAGCCATTAATAATTAAGGACATTTTTTATTAAAATTAATGATTAATATAAACTTTCAACTTATTACTCTATAATCAGTAAATTCTTTCTAGGATAATGAGCAAACAATTTAGATGCATATAAAGACAAACTCGCTTATGCGAGTTTGCACCTCACTTCTTCCTTATTCACTATTACTTATTACTTCAAAATCCTCGTTCGTATTTAGGAAATAGTGAAGAGTGAATAGGTAATAAGTAAAAATCCCCGTTCTTGCGAACGAGGATTTTTGGCTTTCGGCTACATAGTAGATGCAAATAAAATAATTGATTTATTTATAAAGCTTAGTAAATATCACTTCGATGGATTTGGACGCTTTGGATTTGAAATTTGATTGGGCAATTGATTTCCCATAGGTACAGAAAATTGTGGCATAACAGGCGGTTGTGCAATAGAATAGGAGCCTTTTCCAAAATTATTTTCGATTATTTTTACACAATGTGTAACATCAAAAGTGACTAAAGTTGCATGATAAACTGAAAGCACTAAATCCTGAAGTACTGAATCATCCTCTAAGCGACCTACCTTTAATCCTTTTTCCTTTGCAACATCATAAGTGATCGGCCTACCATGTGTTTTATGTACCCCAAAATTACCTAACCATTCTGCAATTTCTTTTCCCTTTTTTACATCTTCGTTTTTAAACATATACAAGTCTAACCATTCCCCTACTTTATCTTTAGCAAGTTCAATAGTCTTCTCGCAAAAATGCAACATTCCATTTGGTATAGCTGCCAATTTAGGAGCCCAAAGTGCTGCTAATTGTGGATTCGACGCAACATCTATTTTTGCTTTTTTAAAATCTTCAAGAATTGCATGAGCAGGCATAGTCGTTTGTATTCCATTTATACCTGGAATTGTAATTTGGGGATCAATAGGTCCTATTGCGGATTCACGTCCAAGTACTATTTCATCGCAAGCGCAAGCAAGCATTGTTGCAGCAGACATAGCATTTTGAGGTACTATTGCCCTTATATGTTTATACTTTGATCTTAAGTATTGAACAATTTGATCAGCAGCTTCTAATGAACCTCCAGGGCTGTGTAATATTAAATCAAGAGAATCATTGTCAAATTCTTCACTATGCAGTCCGTTTATGCATGTCATAAATCCTTGAATATCACTTATATCAATGGATAAAAGCGAACCTGGTATTCCTGGAATTTTAGCCGGAAATGAGCTAAAATATATAATAGTGGGTCTTCGAGTATATTCTGTAAGTTTCTTTAAGTAATTTCTTCGTATGATGTCTTGTCCAATTGATTTATATGAATCAACTTGTTGCATTATTTCATTTCTATTAGCCATTTATTTGTTCAGTCCCTTCTGTTATTACAGAGACAGTAATCAAAGACATGTTATCAGGAAATACACAATTAGACATAGTTTGTGCATATATTTCCGGGTAATTGTCTTGAAAATTCTCTATGATTTCATTTTTCTCAACCTCAATCAAAGATTCTTTCATACAATCATCTCCATACGCTAGTTTTTTTATATATCCTATTATATATTATTCTTTCTAATTTTTCAAGTAAACCACAAAATTTTATAGTTTTTTCATTATAATTATGCTAAATAACTCAAATTTTAATTACATATATCTCCATTCTATTTGTTTCTACAAGTAAAATTTGTATTACTTTCAAATTTATGATACAATAGAAGCCATTTTAACTTTAAAGGAGGTTTCTTTTCTATGAACAAATCATATTCAAAACAAGATAAGCAGAAAATTATTGCACAATATGAAAGTGGTGTTTCCATCACTTCCATTCACAATTCCGCCGGAATTGCGAGAAGCACATTGTATAAGTGGATTAATGAATACAATTCAAACAATAACATCAAGCCTTTAAATAAGGGAGATTACAACAAGTTGAAAATGCATTGTGAGAAACTTGAAAATATAATTCAGATTCTCAAGACCTGCGGTTGCACTGTAGACGCACCATTAAAACAAAGATACGAAGTTATCAAAGAGCGTTCCTCCGTATATAGTATAGCTACATTATGTGACGCTCTTAATGTTCCAAAAGGAAGTTACTACAACCATATATTCAGGAATAAAAACGGAAACACATTAGCAGCTCAAAGGATAAAAGAATTAACTCCGGTCGTAGAAGAAATCTATAACGAAAGCAAGCAAATCTTTAGCGCTCGCAAAATAGCCGCAGTTATGAATGACAGAGGCTACAAAACAACAGAAAAAACTATTTCCAAGATAATGCGTGAAAATGGTTGGTTTAGTGTAAAGTCAAGGTCAAAAGAAATATATCTCCAAAATAAAGAACGCAAAGAAAACATACTTAAACAACAATTCAATCCTGAATCACCTAACGAAATATGGGTAAGCGATGTTACATATTTCGTTCTAGATGGTAAAAGATATTTTATTTGCGTTGTTTTGGATCTGTACGCAAGAAAAATCATTTCATATACTATCTCAAAAAGAAATTCCACATGGTTAACCAAAACATGCCTAATCAATGCATACGAAGAAAGGAATCCTGATACATCAAAGTTATTATTTCATAGTGACCAAGGAAGAAACTATACAGCAAAAGCTTTTAGAGATTGCCTAATCTCATTCGGCATACAACAATCATTTTCAAGAAAAGGTGTTCCATATGACAACTCCGTTTGTGAATCTTTTTTTAAGTCACTTAAGCAAGAAGAATTGTATAGAACAAATTATAAATCCGAAAAACATTTGCGAAGATCTTTAGGTGAATATATAATTTTCTATAACGAAAAAAGACCTCACAAATATTTACGATATCGTACACCTAATAAGGCAGAAGACGATTATTACCACTATTTAAGTCAAAAACAAGACGGTTTAATCGAACAAGGGTAGTCAATTAAAAGGATTTGTACAAAAAGTATCATTTTATAACACAAAATGGTTTTCATGTAGCATTAGGCTTTTTCTTTTCAAATGCTGACAAAGCCTTTATTTCTGCTGCCAAAAATAAAAACAGACATCTTTATTCGAACATTCATAGTTCAAAATAAGGTGTCTGTTCATCTGGTGGGCCTTCAGGGACTCGAACCCCGGACCAACCGGTTATGAGCCGGTTGCTCTAACCAACTGAGCTAAAGGCCCGAATTTATAAATACAGATGCCGACGAAAAATTTCGTCAACATCTGCATTCTAAGTGGTGACCCGTACGAGATTTGAACTCGTGTTACCGCCGTGAAAGGGCGGTGTCTTAACCACTTGACCAACGGGCCACATGGCTCCTCAAGTTGGACTCGAACCAACGACCCTGCGGTTAACAGCCGCATGCTCTACCGACTGAGCTATTGAGGAATATGTGCGAGGTTTTTAAAACCTCGCTTGTTGTGTTGGCAACGTTCTACTTTCCCGGGCAGTCACCCGCCGAGTATCATCGACGCTAAGGAGCTTAACTTCTGTGTTCGGAATGGGAACAGGTGGACCCTCCTTGCCATCATCACCAACTTTTGTATTTATCTAAAT
>JAZTXF010000054.1:0-2963 GCA_045636305.1 Candidatus Gastranaerophilaceae bacterium
TTGTAGAGGTAAGGTAAGTAGTATAGATATATGCTGAAAGAGGTTATAATCAAATAACCTCTTTTAGTATTTTGTCATATCAAAATATGATATGCCTTAAACAAAGAAAAGGTCTTTGAAAAACCTTCGTAGACTTTCCAACTCTTCTGTGGTATGTTTGTGTTGCCGAAGGGTAAATACAAAAATCAGGAGATGAAAATTATGAAGAAAAAAGTATTATGTACGGCAATGGCAGTAACCATACTGCTGACACAAACAGCATCGGCGACACCTTGGCAGATGAGGCGAAATCAACTCATATTCGATAGCGAAATTGAATTCATAGGAAATGTAACCTTGCAATTCGCATCGGACGGCGGAAGTTTTATCAGACCAATAACTAAAAGATATGGCGAAAGCATCAGCTTAGAGAGTTACATGCCGACAAAATACGGTTACACATTCAAGGGATGGTTCACTGATCCGAGAACAAAGCAGAATCAGGTAACAACATTTAAATTCACAAAGCCGGATGTTCTCTATGCGAAATGGGAAAAGAATCTGGAAGAACCCATAAATCCTAATGATGAGATCATGAGCAAAGATACATGCTACCTCACCGATGAGGAAACGAAAATACGAAATGAAATCATAGAAGAAAAAAATAAAGCCTACATAGACGGATTCGGCTATGTGGCACCTGCCAAAACAAAAACAATCATCGTAGACTCGGATGGTGATATAAATAAAATGGTCGGTACAATGGAATAAATCCCTATATAAACAAATTGAGGTTACGCATAAAATGTATGCGTAACCTCTTCTTAAATCAATAATTAACTTTAATAGAATTATATATCAAAAGCAGTAGAATGTCAATAAAATTACTATTATTTTTCTTTTGAAAAATTGATGCTTTTTATTCGCAAAAACGCTTGACTTGTGCCGACCTTTACGGTATTGTTTGTGTTGCCAAAAAGGTAATACAAAATAAAGGAAGTGAGATAATGCAGAGAAAACTACTTACAAACGGAAATGTACATAAAAGAACAGACGGTCGCTGGAGTGGAGTTATATGGTACATGGATGAGCAAGGAGAACGAAAAAGAAAATGCTTCTCAGGGACTACCAAACAGGAAGCTAATAAGAAAATCACCAACTACATAGCAGAATTTGAAAAAGCTATCGAAGATACAGACGAAAGCAAGAAACTACTAAAAGATAGCCTACAGAATTGGCTGGAAATAGTAAAATTCCCATCAGTCGAGCAAACGAGCTACGATAGACTCGAAGGAACGGCAAGATGTCAAATCTACCCACTGCTCGGCGATAAGGTTGTCGGAGACATAACCCCTGCTGATGTAAAGGCAATGCTCAATCACTGGATGTACCTCGGAAGGTCATACTCACTGGTAAAGAAAGCATATGTACTCCTAAACGAATACTACAGAAACCTATATGTAGAAGAACGGATACACAAGAATCCAATGGACAATGTGGAGATGATGAAAAAGGCAAATTTCCTATCAGCACAAGGAAAGGAAGACCTGCCAGAATGTGAAACCATCGAAGTCTTCACAGATGAGGAGCTTGATAAATTCAAAACTGAAGCCTTCCGAACATACTCCACAGGCAAAAGAGTATATCAACAAGCAGGAGCATTCATTCTGATGCTCAACACAGGACTGAGAACAGGCGAACTTCTGGGAGTGCTAAACAGCGACATAGACCTTGAGAACAAGACAATGACAATAAGACAAGCAGTAAAATTAGTCGACCAAAGAGATGGAACAAAGCTCATAGGCGGTAAAGTTAAAAAAGTAGGTAAAACCAAAACCACCACAAGCAAACGAGTCGTACCGCTAAACGGCACAGCAATAGAAATGATACTCGACTTGCGAAAAGAATACTACTTCGGCGAAGACACTCCGCTGGTGTGCGATGCCAATGGCGACTATGCAAACCCAACTAACCTGCGAAAGCGACTATATAGAATAGAAGATGCTGCAGGAATAGAAACAAAAGGACTCCATGCATTCAGACACACCTTCGCCACCAAGCTAATCAACGGAACAAAGTGTGCTGACGGAAGCATAAAAACACTAAATATCAAAGCGGTGGCCGATATCCTCGGACACACAACTACAGAGATAACCGAAAGGTACTATGTAAAGAAGGACACATCAAGGCTGACCGGAATCACAGATGGATTCGAAATATAAAGAATCCAAAGCACAAAAATACACCCTGAGAATTGAAACTCGGGGTGTATCAAATTTTGATATATAGTAAACAAAGAAAAACGAAATTCTAGTTTAAGGCAAAAAATAAACTGCGAAAATTAAAAAATATTCTCGCAGAATTATTCTCTATAATCGAAATCGGCAGAATTGCCGTAATCAAGTGATGCTAAAATGATGATGTAGCAGACGGAATCGTTGGAAACGGATGCAACCGTATGCGAAATTGATGCTCATTTCAGGCATAATTATTTGAGTCTGAAGACCATGCGCCGTTATCAAAAATATAATGAAAAATTACTAAAATTGAAAATTGATGCTCTGAAATTTAATTTTGAAGCACAGAAAAATTACACTTAATAAAAAATAAGAAATGGCTCAAACGCAGTGTTTGAGCCATTTTGTATTGGTTTTTATTTTTCAAATTTTAAATTTCCAAAGAATTCAGGTCTGTGGAAGTCGGGTTTTTCGGTTTCAATTGCCTTCCACATTCCGTAATGACGGTGGCCTGTTGCACTTCCGCACTTTTGGAAGTTTCCGTGCATTATTTCGGTGGGTTCACCCACATATTTTCTGATGAAATCCATGGGGATTTTAAAGGACATTCTCCAGCCGCCGTCAAACAATTCGGGGTGTATGTCAAATGTGGATAACGGGTCTTCGATGTACTTTCTATCGTGTCGCGATTTTCCAATAGATAGGTTGAGTGTTCCCAATGCGTTAAGTTCAAAATTAAAATATCTG
>JAZTXF010000055.1:0-11326 GCA_045636305.1 Candidatus Gastranaerophilaceae bacterium
GACTGGGTTTTAGGATATTTGGGCTTGTTTTTGGTGAATATTTGTCATTTACCTGCCGGTTTTTTGGGAATAGATTTTCTAAATCTTTCTATGAAAGAAATTTTGGGTTCAATTTTTTCTATATTTGCTTTTTTAATGGGCGTTCCTTTTGCAGAGGCTTCAACCGTTGGTTCTTTAATGGGCACAAAGCTTGTGTTTAATGAGTTTTTAGCCTATATGGATTTATCTCAGATACAAGCTACTCTTTCTCCTAAGAGTATTATAATTGCAACTTTTGCTTTGTGTGGGTTTGCAAACCTTGGCTCAATTGCTATTCAAATTGGCGGAATAGGTGAATTGGCGCCAAGCAGAAGAAAAGATTTGGCAAAATTAGGATTTAAAGCATTAATTTGCGGAACGCTTGCTTCTTATGTTTCAGCTTGTATAGCAGGAATTTTGCTTTAGTAAATAATATTCATTTGGCAGTTTTTGCAGTCAAATTGAAGTTTATATTTTTTTCCTGTTTCGTCGATTAAAAATAAGGGTTCGTTTGCTTTTTTTCCATTTTTTGAGCAGAAACCACAAGAATATTTTAAACAATGTTTTGTTGTCATGACTATTTTGTCGTGATAAGATTTTTGCGAATTGTGCTCTAAGCCGTATTCTAAAACTTTACAACCACACTTTTCATAGAAAATTTTAGCTTTTTCATTTGTTATATTAGCTTTGTAGGTTAATTCTTTTGTCGGAAAAGGCGCATAATTTATTGCTGTTTGTTTTTTTATTTTGTAATTTTTTGCCCTGATTTCTTTAAATTCTTCTATTATTTTTCTTCTGTATTCGTTTAATTCATTGATTTTTATAAAAGGTATAAAATCAAGGATAAGCTCTATATTATTCAAGACAAACTCAGTTGAACCAAGTTTTGAAAATTGTTTTTTTAAATTTTCTTTTGCCTGCGTCTGGTTTTGAGCAGGTTCAAATTTTTTGTTAATAAAAATTTTATGTTCATTTCCTATGTTGTCGGAGATTTTTATTTCCAAAAAGTTTTCTTTGCTTTTTATATAAAAGTTTACAGGAATTTTTCTTGATGGTATTGCTTGTTCAAGTTTTTTTAAAAACTCAAAATCAACGTTTCTATATATTTTTGTCCCTTTTTTAAGTCCTTGAAGAGAATTTGGATAAATTTTTTCTTTATCGATTTTTTCAATTTTTGTTCCGCAAAGTTCATTTTTTTCATTTAAAAAAGTTATTCCGTCATTAATATTTAACGAGCCTTTATTAAGTGTGAAAAATTTTTTTCCTATATTTTGAATAGTGCCAATAAATTCACCTTGGTTTTTTGGTGTTAAAAAAGATGTTATTTCTTGGTTTCTTTCATTTAAAAAATATTGACAAAATCCCCTGTTAAAAGTTTTACTTAAATTTGGTTCAAAGGCTGTGGATGAGATGCCGTAAGAGGCTCTTTTCATCCCCTTTTTTACGAGGATAGAGTCAATTTTTTTACGATAAAAACTTACTGTATTTTTAATATAATTTTCATCTTTTAGTCGGCCTTCTATTTTGAAAGAAGAAACCCCTGCATCAATCAATTTTTCTAAATAATCTGATGCGTTGAAGTCTTTAAGGCATAATAAATGTTTGTCTTTTTCAATAAAATTATCGTTTGCATCAATCAAGGAATATTTTTTTCTGCAAGGTTGAGCGCATTCACCTCTATTGGCAGAACGCCCGCCAATTGCGTGGCTTAAATAACATTGTCCGCTGTATGAAACACAAAGAGCACCTTGGACAAATGCTTCCAGCTCAATTGTTGTTTCTTTTGCAATGTTTTTTATTTCTTCAATAGATAATTCTCGAGCAAGAATAGCTCTTTGAAAACCAATATTTTCTAAAAATTTAATTTTTTCAACAGAGGCATTGTGGCATTGAGTGCTTGAGTGCAAAGGAATGGGCGGTAAGTCTAACTCTAAAAGGCCCATGTCTTGGATAATAATTGCATCTGTATTTATTTCATAAAGTTTTTCTATTAGTTTTTTTGCGGAGTCGAGCTCGTTATCGAAAAGAAGGGTGTTTATTGTTACATAAACTTTCACACCAAAAATGTGGGCATAATCAATAATTTCTTTTATGTCATTAATGGAGTTTCCTGCATTTTTTCTTGCCCCGAAATCAGAAGCCCCGATATAAACGGCATCTGCCCCGCAATCAATAGCGGCAAAAGCACATTTTTTGTCTTTTGCAGGAGAGAGAAGTTCAATTTTAAAATTACGTTGAGCCATAGAAAGAGTATAGGTTAAAAGTATAGTTATGTAAAATAATTGCCCTTTTATAAAAAAAATGTAAACTGTATATTGGAGAGTTATTATGAGAAAGTATTTACTTTTAGTTATAACGTTAATATTTACACTTAATTGCGCATATTCGGCGCCAATTAGTGCATCAATTTCTCGTGATTATGATTTTGGTTTTGAGTCAATTGTTAAAAATAAATTTAAAACGCTTTTTCATTTTGTAAATATTTTTGAAAAAGATGAGGATATTTTTTATCATAAAGGTTATAGACCCTTATATATGCTATCTGTAAAAGATGTTTATACGTATGAGCCTCAAATAACGAGCAATATTGAAAAAAGACAGGTCCCAAATACTTACACTTTGTCTTTTTCTAATATAGAAGAGAAAAAAGTTTTAACAGAGGAAGAAATTTTTGAAAAAAAACGAGATGAGTTTAAGTTTTTAATTTCTCAAAATCCAAGCAGAATTGAGCCTTTGTTTAAGTATGCGCAGTTTTTGTATTCTAATAAAAAACATAAGGAAGCAGTAGCTGTTTTAAATGAAATTCTTGTTAAAAAACCAAGTTTTGTGCTTGCTTCTTTTACTTTAGGAAACATTTATTTTGATTTGGGTGAATATAAAAAAGCAATTAAAGCTAATTTAAATGTAATAAAAGTAAATCCATATTGTGCAGATGCATATTTTAATATAGCTTCTGCATTAGAAAAACTGCAAAAGTTTAGATTAGCAATGGATTATTATCAAAAATGCTTGAGTCTTAATGCAAATGATACTCAAGCACAAAAAGCGTTACAAAGATTAGAGCAGGTGTCTTACAATGATTAAAAGAAAAGGTTTTTCTGTTGCAGAGGCTTTGGTTTCTTTATTAGTTTTTAGTGTAATTCTTGGTATGTGTGCGCCATTGTTTAGTAAAAGAACACAAGTTCCATCTTTGGATATGGCAGGATCGGGGGTTCCTTCCGGAGTTATTTTAATGTGGAGTGGAGCTGTTAATAATATTCCTGCTGGTTTTGCTCTTTGTGACGGACAAAACGGAACCCCAGATTTGCGAGGAAAATTTGTTGTCGGGTATGATTCGAGGGATAATGATTATAATACGATAGGAAACACAGATGGCAATAAGGAAAATACCTTAACAGAAGATGATTGGCCGGCACATTATCATTTTATGGCTGTTGATGCAACTGTTTCGAAAGTAGCGTTATCTTCAAGTAATAATTTTATGGCTAGTTATGGAAAAACCGCAGGAGATTACGAATGGTATACTTTGCAAGGATTAGCTGAAGGAACACCAACCCTTGGTCGTACTAGTTCAGCGGGAAATGGTGAAGGTGATTTGGTGTTAGAAAATCGTCCACCTTACTACACACTTGCTTATATTATGAAGTTATAAAAACCCCCTTTACATTATTGTTTAAGCATGTAAAATAATTATACTCACTTCCTCTGAGTACAAATAACCGTTTTGAGAGTCATTAACTCAAAGCCGTTAAAAGAGAAAAGGAAAAATATTATGGCAAATATTAAATCAGCAAAGAAAAGAATTTTAGTTGCAGAAAGAAACAGACAAAGAAACGTAGCTGCTAAATCTGCGATTAAAACAGCCATGAAAAAAGCTCTTGTTGCAGCAGAAGCAAAAGATACAGAAGCAGTAGCAACTGCATTGAACTCTGTATACAAACTTTGTGATAAAGCTGCTGGCAAAGGCATCTTGCACAAAAATACAGCTGCAAGAAAAAAATCAAGATTAACTATTGCTGTTAACAAATTGTTGGCAAAATAAGTTAATTTTAAAGATTTAAAAAACGCTCCGTGAGGGGCGTTTTTTTATATTGATACAATAAAAAGCACCCATTTGGGTGCTTTTCTTTGCGAAAAATTTAAATTAACCGATTACAGGGGCAACGAAAGTTCTTGCTGCCATGTCTTTATCCATCATAAATAAAGCGTTTCCGTCTGAGTTAATAAGTTTTAATTTGTTAATAATATCAGAGGCAGTTGCTTCTTCTTCAACTTGTTCATCAATATACCATTGTAAGAATGATGCCGCAGCTCTATCTTTGACTTCATCAGCAACATCAGCAAGTTCGTTGATGGATTTTGTTACAAACTGCTCGTGTTCAAGAGTTGCCTCAAAAACGTGAAGGATGTTTTCCCAAGTGGTTTGAGGTTTTGCAACCGCTTCCAATTCAACTGTTCCGCCTCTTTCGATTAAATAATCATAAAGCCCCATAGCATGAGCGTTTTCTTCTTGAACTTGTATTTTCATCCAGTTTGAAAAACCCATCAATCCCAAATCCGCAAAATATGCGGCCATTGATAAGTATAAATAAGATGAATAAATTTCTTTGTTGATTTGTTCGTTGATTGCTTTTTCTAATTTTTCATTAATCATAGTTTTTACTCCATAATCCATGTATATTACATAATTCTCTTGCAATCATTTTATCACCATCGCTGCCAAATTTCAAACTTGGTTCATCTCCGGCCTTGAGATATTTTCGTTTTAACCAAACTTTGTCGTGTGAAATCGCTTCAATAAACATAATATAATGCTCAGGCTCCATTGGGTGTGGTAAAGACCCAACTCTGATAATCGTCTTGTCTTTTTCTTTAGTTAAGATAGGAACATGTTTTTCTTGTGCTTGTTCATTGTTGTGGTGTTCTTTCATTAAAATCATAGGCTGAGAACAACAAGTGAGCGTGCCATATCCGGAATAAACTACTTCTACAAGGTTTCCGCATATTTCGCATTTATAAATTTCCATTAAGTTTGTCATAATAAACTCCTTTTTTCTAAACACAAATAAATTGTAAAAAATTTTTATAAAAAAAACATTACCCGATGTCCTCCAAAAAGCCTAAAATAAATGTTATAACATGCTTTGCGCATAAAAAAACATTGACAAATAAAAATGAGCAACTATGATAATATAAGACTCGTAGTAGTCTGCCTAATTAAATAGGAAAACCAAACAAACAAAGTAGTATATTAGTAAAAGGAGATTAATCTCATGGCACGTGAAAAGTTTGAACGTAACAAACCGCACGTTAACATTGGTACAGTAGGCCACGTTGACCACGGTAAAACAACATTGACAGCTGCTATTACAGCTTGTATGGCTGCAGCTGGTCAAGCACAAGCAAGAAAATTCGATGAAATCGATGCTGCTCCAGAAGAAAAAGCAAGAGGTATTACTATCTCTACTGCTCACGTAGAATACGAAACAGAAGCAAGACACTATGCTCACGTTGACTGCCCAGGCCACGCTGACTATGTTAAAAACATGATCACTGGTGCGGCTCAAATGGACGGTGCAATCCTTGTAGTTTCTGCTACAGATGGTGCTATGCCTCAAACTCGTGAACACATCCTTTTGGCTCGCCAAGTTGGTGTACCTAAATTGGTTGTATTCCTTAACAAATGTGATATGATTGACGCTGGTGATGAAGAATACATCGATCTAGTTGAAATGGAAGTTAGAGAACTTCTTTCTTCATACGAATTCGACGGCGACAACATTCCTTTCGTAAGAGGTTCTGCTTTGCAAGCTCTTGACGCTCAAGCTAACGGAAACGTTGTAAGAGGACAAAACGAATGGGTTGACAAAATTTGGGAATTGATGGATGCTATCGACTCTTATATCCCAACTCCAGAACGTGATTTGGATAAACCATTCTTGATGCCTGTTGAAGACGTATTCTCAATCACAGGTCGTGGTACAGTTGCAACTGGTAGAGTTGAACGTGGTGCTATCAAAGTTGGTGAAGAAGTTGAAATCGTTGGTTTTGCTGAAACTAAGAAAACAACTGTTACAGGTGTTGAAATGTTCAGAAAACTTCTTGATCAAGGTCAAGCAGGTGACAACATCGGTGCGTTGCTTCGTGGTGTTGACAAAACTGAAATCCAACGTGGTCAAGTTTTGGCTAAACCAGGAACAATCAAACCTCACACTCAATTCACAGCTAACGTTTACGTTTTGACAAAAGAAGAAGGCGGACGTCACACTCCATTCTTCCCTGGTTACAGACCTCAATTCTATATTAGAACAACTGACGTTACTGGTTCTATCAAATTTGAAGGCGAAATGGTTATGCCTGGTGACAACGTTGTTATGGACGTTGAACTTATCGCTCCTGTAGCAATCGAAGAAGGTATGAGATTCGCTATCCGTGAAGGCGGTAGAACAGTTGGTGCTGGTGTTGTTGACAAAATTAAAGCGTAGTTTTAATTTAACAAACAGCTAATATTTAAAACAGCCTCTGAGTTTTCAGAGGTTGTTTTTTTGTTTGCTTTTTGATTTTATTATATAATTTAAAAATGAAAGAATTTAAACATTATACGGTTATGCTTAATGAGGCTGTTGATGCATTAAATTGCGAGA
Organism: Candidatus Gastranaerophilaceae bacterium; assembly: GCA_045636305.1. GTDB lineage: Bacteria > Cyanobacteriota > Vampirovibrionia > Gastranaerophilales > Gastranaerophilaceae > RGIG2134. The sequence goes on from JAZTXF010000055.1 coordinate 6,663, forward strand.
GCGGCAAACTTTATGTTGATTGTACATTAGGCGGAGGTGGTCACAGTGGTTTAATTTTGAGCAAAATTCAACCTGATGGGCGCTTAATTTCTTTTGATGTTGATGATGATGCGATAGCAGCAGCTTCAGAAAGATTAAAAAATTACAAAAACTTAACAATAGTTAAGGACTCTTATGCAAATATTAAAAAAGTTTTACAAACTCTTGGTATAGAAAAAATAACAGGCGGTATTCTTCTGGATTTAGGCGCATCATATCATCAATTAACAAAACAAGAGAGAGGCTTTAGCTTTTCTAAAGATGCTCCTTTGGATATGCGGTTTAATCAAGAGGCATCTTTTAGTGGTTATGATGTTGTTAATTCATATTCAGAGGAGGAGTTGGTTAGAATTTTTTCTGAATATGGAGAGGAGCGTTTTTCTAAGCGAATAGCGAAGAAAATAGTAGAACTTCGACAAATAAAACCAATAAAAACAACGGTAGAGTTGGCAGATTTAATAATTAATGCTACACCTAAAATTAATTCTAAAATACATCCTGCAACTCGAGTTTTTCAGGCTATTAGGATAGAGGTTAACCAAGAGTTAAATAATGTAAAAAATATTCTTGAAGATGTTATGCCTTTGTTATCAGTTGGTGCTATAATTAGTATCATAAGTTTTCATTCACTTGAAGACAGATTGGTGAAAATATTTTTTAAAAAAATGGCATCAAGCTGCAATTGCCCACCTAATAAAGCGATTTGTGATTGTCCGCCACCGAGTTTAAAAATTATAACTAAAAAGCCAATTTGTGCCAGTGAAGAGGAGATTAGGGAAAATCCACCGTCCAGATCGGCTAAGTTAAGAATAGCACAGAGAATTTAGTTGTTTGAGAATTAGGCGATGAGGCGAAAGAGTTGAACGCTTGCGTTTTGGGGGAAAAATAAGTGAACAATTCACCAATTTTAAACAGACCGGAAATTGTCAAACAACAAAAAAATCATATAAATAGAGAATATTGGAAATATAAAAATAGTCCTATAATAAAGGGGTGTTTTCCACAGTACAAAACATATGAGGAAATGGCTATTTCTAAGGTAAATAAAACATTGTGTATAATTTTGGGTATATTTGTGCTCTTCTCTTTGATTAGCTATTATTTTGTAACCTCAAATGAAATGACTTTAAATAAACTGAGAAAAGAAACAATTTCTTTAAACGATGAAAATGCTGATTTGCAAAATAAGTTAGATTATTTGAAGTCTTATTACAATGTAGACAAAACAATGAAAAGCAGAAATCTTTTACATAAGGCAAAGGATGTTATTGAGGTTCAAGAGGCTAAATCATCATCAAATATGACAGTTGATTTGGTTAATGAAAAACAAACTTTTAAGTGGTCATTAGGCTACTAGTTTATAAGGCTTGGGTATGCAACAAAAAAATAATGAGCTTTTACAGAGATTTAAACTCTTTGATAAACGATTAACGATATGGCAAATTATTGCCACGGTGTTTTTTTTAGGGCTTATTATTCATTTATTTATGGTGCAAATTATTGATTTAAAGCATTATCGTCAAAAGGCAAAACAACAACGTAGTGCAAAAGGTTATATTATGAGAGGGACCATTGTTGACACAAATGGTATTAAGTTGGCTTCTGATAAGGTAACATTTAATGTTTGGGCTCATCCTAAATATTATGACCATAAGCCTGAGGAATTGGCACAAAAACTTGCCCCTATTTTAAATATTCCTTTTTCTAAATTAAAATATGAATTATCTAAGGATCAAGCTATTATTTCTGTAAAAAAAGAAATAGATAGAAAAACTGCAAATACAATCAGAAAACTTGGTTATAGAGAATTAAGTATCGATAAAAAAACTGAACGAATTTATCCGCAAGGGACTTTAGCCGCACATGTTTTGGGATATTACAATCCGGATGCGGATGTTGCCGGCGGGGTGGAATATACGGCAAAAAAAGAGTTGGAAGATATTGGCAAAGAGGTTAATTTTGAAAGAACGCCTGACGGAGATATTATTTATAACCTTTCTACAAATCCTGAGCTTACAACGACGCCTTTACATGGAAAAACGGTTAAACTTACTATAGATACGGCAATTCAACATGTTTGCGAAGAAGAATTGACCAAAATGGTACTTGCTAAAAAAGCTCTTCGTGGAGCAATTATTGTAATGAATCCCAAAAACGGTGAAATTTTAGGGTATTCTGTTTACCCGACATATAATCCTAACCAATACAAAAAAGCGACAGCAACGCAGATTAAAAACTGGTCATTGACCGATGTATATCCTCCAGGGTCAACTTTTAAAATTCTAACGGTTGCCTCAGCTATGGAGCTTGGCAAAATTAACGAGCATACAAAGATTAATGATACCGGTAAAATGAAAATCGGTGGCTGGGAAATTAAAAATTATGATTATAATAGACACCCAAATCCAGGTTTAATTAGTTTGGTATATTTGTTAGAACATTCTAGTAATATTGGTTCTGTAAAAATAGCTCAGATGATGTCTGAACAAGAGTTCCACGGTATGCTTAAAAAATTTGGTATTGGCTCTAAAACGGGTATAGATTTGCCTGGGGAATCCAGAGGTTTATTGCCAAATTATAAAAACTGGAGAGCATCAGACCATACTTCAATGGGTTATGGATATGGGGCTTCTGTTACGGCTATGCAAATGATTTCAGCGGTTTCTGCTTTAGCAAATGACGGGGTTAAAGTCACTCCTCATGTTATCAAATATTCAAAGGAAGAAGCAGAGAAGAAAATAAAAAAAGAACAGGTTATTAGTTATCAAACAGCCCAAAGAATGACAAGATTGCTTGCTCAGGCTATAGAGAACGGTAAATCTCCTGCAAAGTTAAGCAATTATACTGTTGCGGCAAAAACAGGGACCTCTTTAAAACCGAAAGAGGATGGGGGCGGATATACAAACAAAATGTATACATCAATTGTCGGTTATTTACCTGCATCAAATCCACAGTTGTTAATATATGTAGTTGTGGATTCTCCCGTAGGGGAGGCTATTTGGGGTAGTACGGTTGCCGCTCCTATTTTTAGAGAGGTGGCATTACAGTCTGCAAGAATTTTGAATATTCCGCCGGATAAAATAAAAGAAGATGTTAAAAGCAAAACAGCTCGCAGAATATAGAGTTGGGAGGATTTTATGAAATTAGAAGATTTGATTAAAAATTTAGACCATAAAGAAATTAAAAATTATGACAAAAATATTGATATAAAAGGGATTTCGTATAATTCTCAATTGACAAAGGCAGGAGATATTTTTGTTTGTTTGCAAGGTGAATATTCAGATGGGCATAATTGGGCAAAAATGGCGAAAGAACGTGGTGCTATTGCGCTTTTGTGTGAAAGAGCTTTAGATATTCAGTTACCGCAGATTATAGTTGATTCGACGAGACAAAGAATTGCGACCGTTGCGGCGCTTTTAAACGATTATCCTTCAAAAAATTTATCTTTGTTTGGGGTAACAGGAACAAATGGAAAAACAACTGTTACACATCTTTTGCAAAAAATATTTGAAGCGAATGAAAAAAAATGTGCTTTGATAGGAACCTTGGGGTATAAGTTGTCCAGTGAAGATACGTATCATGATGCAAAGCATACGACACCGCAAGCGCCTGAGTTACAATCAACTTTGAAAAAAATTGTTGATGAGAAAATAGACATTACGGTTATGGAGGTTAGTTCTCATGCTTTGGAGCAAAATAGAGTTGGAGAGTGTATTTTTAGCGGCGCTGTTTTGACGAATTTGACCCAAGACCATTTGGATTATCACATAACCATGGATAATTATTTTGAGGCAAAAGCGTTATTATTTAAAAATTTAAAAGAAGGTTCTTTGGCAGTTATAAATGCGGATGATAATTATGCTCAAAAATTTATTTCTGTTGTGCCTTGTGGGGTAAAAATACTTACATATGGTATAAAAAATAGTGCTGATATTGTTGCTTCAAATATAGAATTTTCTACAACAGGGGCAAGTTTTGATTTTAATTATGCGGGTAAAACACGCAGAATAAATTTAAAAATGAACGGACTTTTTAGCGTTTATAATGCTTTAGCGGCTTTGACTACAGCAGTTGCAGCAGGTATGGATTTAAGTTTATCAGTATCTGTTTTGGAATCGACAGCAGGAGTTGCAGGGCGTTTTGAGATTGTAAATAATAAACCTATGGTTATTGTTGATTATGCTCATACTCCGGATGGGTTGGAAAATGTTTTAAAAACTGCAAGAGAAATTACGCCAGAAGGGGCTGCTTTGATATGTCTTTTTGGTTGTGGCGGGGACAGAGATGCGACAAAAAGACCAAAAATGGGCTCAATTGCAGATAAACTTGCTGATAAAATAATAGTTACTTCTGATAATCCGAGAAGTGAAGATCCACAACAGATAATTTCGGATATTTTAACAGGTATTCAATCTATAAATCCTCAAAGGGTTTTTGTTGAAGAGGATAGGGGGGTTGCTATTTCTTTGATTAAAAAGATTGCGAAAGAAAATGATGTTGTGCTTGTTGCGGGTAAAGGTCATGAAGATTACCAAATTTTGAAAGATAAAACAATTCACTTTGATGACAGAGAAGAAGTGAGAAAGCTTTATTTATAATAAAATTACCATAAGGTGTATCTATGT
>JAZTXF010000056.1:0-21619 GCA_045636305.1 Candidatus Gastranaerophilaceae bacterium
GCACGATTTTGACGTTCAAAAGTATCCATAGAAATACGTTTCAAGTAGCCTTGACGAGTAATAAATACTGCCATGGCAACGTTTGGAGTTAAATCCTCAATAGTCATTTCGTCTTGTTCCGGAATGATTTGAGTACGTCTGTCATCTCCATATTTCTCTTTATCTTCAAGCAATTCTTCTTTAATAATTGCCAAAACTTTTTGTCTGTCAGCGAGAATTGCTTCGTATTCAGCAATTTTTTGTTTTAATTCTTCATATTCAGCTTTAATTTTATCTTGTTCCAAGCCTGTTAATCTTCTCAATTGCATTTCAAGAATAGCATTTGCTTGATCGTTGTCTAAGCCGAATCTGCTCATCAATCCATTTCTTGCATCTTCAGTTGTTTTAGATTTTTTGATAAGTTCAATAACTTCATCAAGGCTACCTAAAGCAATTAATAAACCAGCTAAAATATGTGCTCTTTGACGAGCTTTTTTCAAGAAGAACACTGTTCTTCTTGTAACAATTTCAACCCTGTGTTCAACAAACTCATTTAACACATCATAAAGTGTCATTAAACGAGGTTGTTTACCGACTAAAGCTAACATATTAACGCCAAAAGATGTACGAAGTTGTGTGAATTTAAAAAGATTATTTTTAACAACTTCAGGTTTAGCATCACGTTTGAGCTCAATAACTATACGCATACCTTCTCTGTCTGACTCATCTCTTAAGTCAGAGATTCCGTCTATTTTCTTATCACGAACCAGTTCTGCAATTTTTTCGATAAGAGCAGCCTTGTTAACTTGGTATGGTATTTCGGTAACAACGATAGCAGTTCTGGCTTGACGGCCGTTTCCACCAGGAATTTCTTCAAATTGAGAAACTGCTTGCATTTTGATAGAACCACGACCTGTCATATAAGCTTGTTTTATATCACTTAAGCCAACGATAGTTGCTGCTGTCGGAAAGTCTGGGCCTTTAATATGGTGCATTAGTCCTTCTACTGAAATATCAGGATTGTCAATAAGTGCAATTGTCCCGTCTACAACCTCTCTAAGGTTATGAGGCGGGATGTTAGTAGCCATACCGACGGCGATACCTGCAACACCGTTTAAAAGCATCATTGGCAGTCTTACTGGTAATACGGAAGGTTCTTCCAAAGAACCGTCGAAGTTAGGTTCAAAATCAACTGTTTCACAGTCAATGTCGGCTAACATTGATTGAGTGATTTTGTGCATACGTGCTTCTGTATAACGCATTGCAGCTGCAGAGTCACCATCAACGGAACCGAAGTTTCCGTGACCGTCGATTGTTAGGTAACGAGTTGCAAATGGTTGTGCCATACGAACTAATGATTCATATACAGCAGTATCGCCATGAGGGTGATATTTACCGAGAACTTCACCAACGATTCTAGCACTTTTCTTAAATGGTTTATCTGGGGTCATTCCCAATTCGTTCATTGCGAACAAAATACGTCTGTGTACCGGTTTTAAACCATCTCTTACATCAGGAAGCGCGCGACCGACAATAACTGACATTGCATAGTCTATATATGAGCGCTTCATCTCATCTCTTATATTTACAGGAATAACTTTCCCGTCTCCGAATAAATTAGTCTGGTTACCCAAAATTCTACTCCCCATGTCTTATCTATATAGCTATATTGTAGCATAAAAAGGCATTAGGGTAAATTTAATGCAGATATTGATAAAAAAGTTAACAAACTTTAACTTGTAAGTATTGAGCTCATTTGATTTTGCATGTTTTGCAATTTTGCAATTTGTGATTCCATTGCTTGGAATTTCTTTTCAAGTTGAGCTTGGTAATTTTCAAGAAATGTTGTTTTTGTTGTTATTTGTGAATTTATATTATTCATTTGAGAGCTAAGAGTGTCTTCTCTGTTTTTGAAAAAACCGGATGTTATATCAAGAGCTTGGTCCATGGTTTCTTGAAGTTTTTTTGCTATGCCGTCAACTCCATTTGCCTCATCACCGGACAAAAGTACTTTTACCGCATCCGGATCTTTTTGAAGCGCTTCTTTTAATTTTTCTTTGTCTATTTGAAATTGGTTAGTTTCTGCCTCTATTGATGTCCCGAATTCACCTGTTGTAATTCCGATTGAAGCCAGGGTCTTATAGATACTGTCAGTGTTAATAGATGCTGAGCCTATAGAACGTACATCATTTCTGAATCCATTTAGTGATGAGTCGTACTGTAAATGTGCACCTGATTCAGTTGCTGTATCTGTTGTTGAAATCAATGAGTTAATAGCTTTAACAAGATTTTCAACTTCTGTAACAACTGCATCGATATCTTGGCCTATTGATATGGTGAGAGGTTTTCCCTCTTCTGAAACTTCTTTAATATCCAGTGTTAAGCCTGCTATACCGGAGACTTCGCTGGTTATTGTATTAGAAAATGATTGAATAATGGAACCGTTTATACTTATTTTGGCATTTTGTCCTAATTCTTGAGTTTCAGGGATAATATTTCCGTTTTCTGTTAGTCCTAAAATATCGGTAATATTGGATGTTCCTCCTTCAATATTTATATTAAATGAACCTTCTTGATTTGATTTTAATATCATTTTGTTTTGAATTGAATCATATGAAATATTAGTTTGCGCATTAGTTGAACTGTTTATCTTTGAAATAAGTTCATTCATTGTTGTTTTTTCATTTATTGCAAATTCGGCACTACCAATTTTAAAAGTTCCTTCTGTTATCAATGGAACTTTTTCTCCATTTTCATCAAGTTTGTAAAAGCCGGATTCTACACTTGTAAGTGGCGCTGATAGATTTATTGCGCCTATTGTATATGAGCTCTGAGCTCTTCCGTCCTCAAGTGTTGTTAAAGATAAAGCATTAGCAAGTGTTGACGTATCTGCATTAGAGCCGACTCTTATTTGTTCTCCATTTGTAGATGTTATTGTGAATTTCCCGTCCTCAAAACTAACATCCACCAATGAATTTCCATTTTCATCTACTGCTGCTTTTTCTATTTTTTCGGCTATATTGCCAAGCGTATCATCAAGAGTAACATTTATCTCAAATCTTTTTCCTCCAACATACACACTCATAGAACCTTCTTTTACAGTTCCGGCAGCTATGGTAGAAAGTTGTGTGTTTTCGTTAATCCCGTCAGTGATTGGGGTTTTGCTTGTTACTTTTGTATTTGTTGCTAATTGCAATACTTCAATTGATAAATTTTGTCTTGGTGTTGAGTTTGTTACTGTTGCACTGATTGCTTTTTCGTTAGAAGATGACACGATATTTTTTGCAAACAAATCCATCCCTACACCAAATTTTGAGTCCGTAAATTTTTGAGTTGCGGAAAGTAGAGATGAATATGTCGTTTTTACTGTACTTAAAGCTGTTTTTTTGCTGTTTAATGCTTTGTATTGTGTTTCAAGAGGGGTAATCATACTTGATTCTTTTGCAGCAACAAGCGCTTCTACCCAAGTAGATGTGTCCATTCCTGATGCTAAGCCTGAAAATGAAATTGACATGCTTTTCCTCCTGTTTTTATAAGAATACATTGAATTTTAAATTTGTGTATCCTGTATTTAGCTGAAGTTTTTCTGCTTTTGTAGTTTTTCTGATTTGATGAGTGCTTTTGTTATTAAATCTTCCCATTTTCTCCAAAATAAGAATTCAGAATATTGTTTCATTGATTCCTTCGCATTGTGACCGTATTTTTCTCTAAGTGGTCTGTTATTCATTAATTCAGCAAGTTTTCTTGCTATATCAACTTGATTGCTTTCACACAAAAGCCCATTATGCCTATCTATTATTAATTCGTTTATTCCTGTTGCGCTGCGAAGTCCTATGCAAGGTAATCCGACGGACAGAGCTTCGGATAAGCCTAAAGGAAAACCTTCAAAAGAACTTGTGTATGCACCAATATCTGCTTGAGCTAAAGCGTTTGAGGTGTCTTTTGTCACTCCCATGATTTTCACTTGTTGTTCTAATTGGTACTTTGAAATTGTTTCGTTGATGACGGCTCTGTAGCTTTCCGGTTCAAAATCTCCGTATATTAGCAATTCCCAATCAGGGTAGCTTTTTGCAATAATACCAAATGCTTCAATCAAAATTTTTTGTCCTTTATTTTTATCTATTCTAGAAAGATAAATTAATTTCTTTTTAGTTGTTGATAAATTGGCTTGAGTTTTCGGTGTTTTTACGGGGTTGTGGATAATACAAGTTTCACCCTTGTAAAAAGGTTTTATAAATTCTGCATAAGAGTCAAAAAATAGTTGCAACCAATTAACTTTTTTAACTGTGTGATTAAAAAGTATCGCCATAGGTTTTGAGCTTTTTTTGAAAATAGGGGCTTTTGTATGATAAACCTTTGGGTGCGAATGATACATTTGTATTATCGGAATATTATATTTGCGCCCGAATACAAGTTGGCTTGTAACATGTGCAAAAAAAGGAATAATTATATCCGGTTTTTCTTTTTGAATTATAGCCTCAATTTTGTCGGACAGTTCAGGCATTCTTAACAATTTTAATTCTTTTTTGCATCTCCACATAATGATTCGATCCAAAATTGACAGCTTTTTGTGAGTAGATTTAAAATTGCTCATATCTATGTAGTTAAGATTATAGAATTTTATATCTTTATCAAGATATTTATCGCATTGAGGGTTTTTGTTGTTAGGGTATGTAACAACAACGTCGTAGCCTCTTTCTTTAAGTCCGTTTGCAAAGTAGTATAAAATCCTTGTTGCACCATTTACAACATCTAAAACTTTTTCTTGTGATATTAGTAATATTTTAATGTTTTTCTTTTCCATTTATGCCTCTTCTATAATCTTGTTGAAAATAGATTTAATTATGTTGTTTCTTTCTTTGTTGTCAATTCCTATCCACCTGTTAAGCGGTGAAATAAAGATATAAAGCATTAAATGTATTGATGGAATTGTACTATTATGAATTCTTTTTCTGAGGGTTTTGTAAGTATTTTCTATGTATGGATATATAGATGGGTCAAAGATTTTGTATAATTTTTTTAAGACCCTTGTTAAAAATTTTTCCAGTCTGTAACATTCTTTTGCTTTTAGAAGTTCTTTATTGATTGTTTTTTGTATGAGGAGTTGTATTTGCCTATTTTTTTGTGCGAAATCCTTACTTAAACATTCCAAAATAATTCTTTGAGTTATTTCTTGTTGTAATTCTTGGTATTTAACTGATACACTATTTTCGTGGAGTCTGTGTTTTAGCAGAATTTTAGGAATATTTGCAAGTTTTTCTTTTTCGTTCAAGTCAATCCATAGTTTATAATCTTCATTATGTATGTATTCTTCATTATAACTAAGATTATTTTCTTTCAGTGACGAAGCTCTGATAATCATCGCAGGGTGCATCATACAGTTTGCTATATAACGATTAAAAGGTTTTATAACTTTATCATTTTCAGCAAGTTTGTATAAAAAAGGTTTTGGTATGCTTATGGCATGTGAGCCTGCAGCTGCAATGTCTTGGTTTTTGTCCATAAATTCAACAAGCGTTTCCAGTCTGTTTTTGACCGAAATGTCATCTGCATCCATTCTGACTATGTATTCACCGTTAGCAAAAGAAATCCCTTTGTTTAGTGTTTTAATTAGTTTTATATTTTGTTCATTTTCAATGTATAGAATTCTATTATCCTTGTATGAAAGTATAATGTCTTTTGCGTTGTTTGTTGAACCGTCATTAATTATAATAAATTCAAAGTCAGTGAATGTTTGTTCGAGAATGCTCTCGATAGCACTTCTCAAGTATTCTTCTTTTTCATTGTAAACCGGCATTAAGACCGAAACTTTCGGCATAAGCTCTCCTCTCATTTATATATTATCATAAAGTTTATATCTCTCAAAAACTCTTAATAATATGAAATAAATTTGGTTGAATGCAAAAAGGCTTTGAGATATAATCATTTTATGAAGAGGATAGCGATATTAGGTTCAACAGGTTCTATTGGTACACAAGCATTAGAAGTTGTTGAGAAAATTTCTGACAAAATAAAGGTTGTTTCACTTAGCGCCGGCGGAAATATTGAATTGCTTCGTCAACAGATAATAAAATTTAATCCCGAAAACGTTTGTGTTGCAAAGGAAGCTGATAGAATTTTATTACAACAAGAGTTTTCTGATATAAAAATTTTTGCAGGAGAAGATGGGCTTGACGAAATAGTATCAGATGAAGATACAGATATGGTTTTGGTTGCTGTTTCGGGGGCGGTTGGACTTAGACCTACAATTAAGGCTATTCAGCACAAAAAAGATATTGCATTAGCAAACAAAGAAACACTTGTTATGGCCGGTGATATTGTTATGAAAATGGCTCGAGAATATGGTGTAAAAATTTTACCGGTGGATAGTGAGCATAGTGCAATTTTTCAATGTTTAAATGGAGTTAAGCCTAAAAAACTTATAATCACAGCATCAGGCGGACCATTTAGAAATAATAGCATTGAAGAAATAAGGAATGCAACAGCCAAGGAAGCTTTAAACCATCCTCGTTGGAGCATGGGTAAAAAAATAACAGTAGATTCAGCAACATTAATGAATAAAGGATTGGAAGTAATAGAAGCACATCATTTGTTTAACATGGGTTATGATGATATTAAAGTTGTTGTACATCCGCAAAGTATTGTCCACAGTGCTATTGAACATAAAGACGGTAGTGTTATTGCACAATTGGGTGTGCCTAGTATGCATATACCGATTCAATATGCTCTTACTTATCCCCAAAGGGTTGAAGGAGTGGAATCTGAAAGTTTTGATTTTGTAAAAGCATCTCAATTAACTTTCGAAGCTCCTGATTTTGACAAATTTCCGGCTTTAAAATTAGCGTTTGAAGCCGGTAAAAAAGGTAAAACCTATCCGGTTGTTTTAAATGCAGCTAATGAAGAGGCTGTTATGGCATTTTTAGCCGGAGAGATTAGGCTTACTGATATAATTGAAATAGTTGAAAAACTTTTGAGTGAGCATTCTCCAATCGAAGATGCAACTTTAGAACAAATTTTTGAGTTAAATGAAAAAACAAGAATTGTGGCAAGAAAGCTTATTGATTCAAAGTTAATCAAGGGATAAGTAATACTTTTGTAGCTTCTCCTTTTTCGTGCATTTCTAATGCTTCTTTCGCTTGTGAAAGAGGTAGTCTTTTACTAATAAGTTGTTCTACGTTAATTTGTTTCTTTGAAATCAGTTCAAGGGCTTGTCTGAAATATTTTGGAGTATGGTGAAAAACGCTTAGAATCTTAATATCACCGTAATGTAGTTGTGTTGTATCAAGTTCTATTTTTGTTCCGGATTTACAGCCACCGAAAAAATGTACGGTTCCGCCTTTTCTTACGCAGCGTAGCATAAGCTCCCATGTTTCTTTTTGACCTGCGCATTCAACAGCAATATCAAGGCCTTTGTTTTCTCTTGATAATGACTTAAATATTTTTTCAGGATTTGGGTATTTTTTTATATCTACAATTTCATCGGCTCCAAATTTTAGAGCAAGATTTAGTTTTTCTTGATTTCGACCTGCGACAATAACTTTAGCCCCTTTATGTTTGGCAAGTTGCGCAAACATCAGTCCAATAGGCCCTGTTCCGATAATTCCGACCACATCTCCTTCTTTTATATTTGTTCGTTCAATACCGTGTACAACATTAGCTAAAGGTTCACTAAATGCAGCTAATTCAAATGGTAAATCTTGTGGTATATGAATCAAATTTTGTTTGACTATGCGTTCAGGAATTGTTATGTATTGCGCATATGCCCCATTTAGAAATTCTAAGTTTTCGCATAAATTGAATTGTTCTTGTCTGCAGAAAAAACATTTTCCGCAAGGGGCTGAGTTTGCGGCAACAACTTTATCTCCTACTTTGAAATTTTCAACGTCTGCGCCGATTTTTGTAATTATTCCGGAAAATTCATGTCCAAATCCGGAAGGAGTTTTTTTTATTAATACCGGATGCCCACGCCTAAGAGTTTTTATATCAGTGCCGCATGTTAGGGCAGCTTTGACTTCAACAACTACTTCACCGGCTTTTGGTTCTTTTATTTCGGTGTCTTCATATCTTATATCATTTATTCCGTAATATTGTATTGCTTTCATTTTCATATTTTAATGTATGCCTTATAAATTTTGTGAGTTATTGTGTCTTCAATTGCTTGTTGGACTTGATTAAGCTGGTACTCTGTTGATAAATTTTTTACTTTAACTTTTCCTGTTTCAAGAAATTTTATTGCCTGTTTTATGTCTTGAGGCGCGGGAGAATAGCTGCCTAAAATTTTTAGTTCTCTATAATAAATATCATTATTTATAAACCCTGCAGTTTCGGTCTGAACTGATGAAAATATCAAAATTGTTCCTCCGTTTCTTATGCTTTTTAGACAAAGTTCAAAAGTTTTTTCTGAGCCTGATGTCATAAACACTGCATCAACTCCTTCTTTTTGGGTTTTGAGTTTTATCTCATTTGCTGTTATTTCTACTTGTTGTGAACTTTGAATTACCAAATCAAAATTGTGATTTTGTGCAATTTCTAATCTTTTTTGCGAAAGGTCAACTCCTATTACTTCATGACCGAAGGCTTTTAATGCTTGTCCCATAAGCAAACCTATCGAGCCCAGTCCAATTACTAACACTTTGGAATTTGGCTTTAATTCTGCTCGTCTAACCGCACGTATGCAGCATGATAGTGGTTCCATAAAAGAAGCTTCGTAGTTTTCTAAATTGTTTGGGACTTTAAAAACCGTATGTTTTAGATGGTTTTCATCAATCGCAATATATTCAGCAAAACCCCCGGGTATAATATTTGATTTTTTAAACGTGTCACACATAGAATAATTTTCACCTTTGCAGTAAACGCATTTAAAACACGGGTAATGGTGTCCCATAGCAATTTTATCGCCAACTTTAAACTCTGTGTTAGTATTTATTTCTATAATTTCTCCAATAATTTCGTGCCCCAAGACAGCGCCGTTTTTAGCAATATTGTGTTGAAATTTTACAATATCAGAGCCACACAAACCACATCCAAGAACTTTTATTATTGCTCCTTCTTGTTTTAAGGTAGGTTTTTCAATATCTTTTATAATTATTTTTTTATTTTCAATAATAGCTGCTTTCATTATGTTTTAATCCGTCATTGGTGGTAGTATGATTTTGCTGTTAGTGTTGTTTTTTATTCCAAATATTGCAAAATTTTTTATATTTTGTATGTTAATTTGCGATGCAAAAAAATACATTATAATTGTCGCAAATATAAATACCAGAATGTATTCTATTAATCCTTGTGATTGTTTTCTGTTCATAGCATTACCAAGTTTATCATCAAAAAACTATCTTTTAAATAAAAGTTTTATCCCTGCAGTTGTATAATTTTTGAACTCAACAAAAGAACGAATACTTAGTAGTGTTTTGAATATAAAGCAAGGACGCAAGTAAAATCTTTTTACGGCTTCTTTATGCAAGGCAAAAACTCTGTCTTTGCTGAGATGATGTGTTTTTACCGAAGGGTAGTAATATGCACTTTTGTATTTGTTTTCACCATCAAAAAGGTTGTTGTCCATTGCATAGTCCCAAAATCTGGAGCCCGGAAAAGCCGTAGCCGTGTAAAAGTTTGCATAATTTAAATTTAAATTTATAGCAAATTTTATTGTTTCTTGAGCTGTCTTTTCATCTTCCCAAGGTAATCCCAAAACAAAATATCCGTAAACTTTTATTCCTGCTTTTTTAAAGGCATTTACGGTTTCTTTGATTTGTCTTAATGTGATTTTTTTCCCCATTTTATCAAGCATAAACTGTGAACCTGATTCAATACCCATTGAAACAAGTCCGCAACCTGATTTTTTCATTATTTGGGCCAGTTCTTCATCAGCTGTATCTGCACGGGTATTTGAAGACCAAATTATGCTGAGGTTTTCGTCGATAATTCTTTGACATAAAGAAACAGTCCACTTCCTGTCAAAGTCAAAAATATCAGACCAAAACAGAAAATTATCCACATTGTATTTTTCCTTACATTCTTTAATTTCAGCTATTATGTTTTCAACAGAACGCATTCTGACTTTTTTTCCTGAAACCGGCGTAGCAAGACAGAAGAAACAATGGAACGGACAGCCTCTGGATACTTTTATCACGGCCTGTTTTTTATTGTTATCAGGTCTGCGGTATTTATCCATGTTGATTAAATTTCTTGCAGGAAACGGTAGTTCATCCAAGTTCTCAATAAAGGGTCTGGGGGCGTTGTTTGTCGGAGTGTTTTCTTTTCTGTATGTCAAACCTAATATTGTATCAAAAGGTTTATCTTCTATTATTTCTTTAAATGTTAATTCGGCTTCTCCCCTTATAATTACGTCAAGATCTGAATATATATCCAATACATTCGTGTTATTCGTGAGGAAGTATGCACCTTTTGCTATCGTTAAAATATTAGGAATTATTTTTTTTGCAACCGAACATACAGACAAATCGCTTTCAAGTGTAGGCGTTGCAACATTTATTACTAAAATATCAGGTTGGAATGTTTTTATATCCGCTTCGAAATCTTTTATTGTTCTGGAGCCTAGGCTGTAGTCTTCAATTCTGCACATGTCCCCATTTTTACAGGCAATAGATGCTAAATACATTAAATCGGTTGGTGGTAGGGGCGGGATAGTTAACAACTCTTTAACGGGTTGTTGGCAACGGTCTTCTCTGTTCATCACTACTGATGGTGGGTATACAAGTAAAATTTTTTTCATACCATCATTGTATGTTCGTTAGTTAATTCTGTCAAAAAAGTCATAAAATTAAACAATAAATTTATTAGCAAATACTTTGGGCTGAGGAGTTTTAAATGCATTATTTTTCTTTCTAAGTATTTCAATATTAAATAATTTTGTATTTATTTCCACACTTTTTTCTTTTGATTTTTCTTGATAGAATGCACCGTATCGGTTTCTTATGTATGGAGTTAAAACGTTGCATGAGATAACACTTGCTATGAGCGTGGCAACAATACTGGCTCCGTTTTTATGAGCAAGATAATTACTTTTTGCTTTTATTAACTTGGACAGATGATCTGCGACAGGTGTTTTTTTGCCAAAAATTTCCCCTAAGTCAGTAACCCCTTTTTCTTTTGCTTCTGATTCTATTCTGTCCATAACGTTTTTAATTCTAAGCTTGCCTGATTCAAATAAATTTTCTACGAATTTTTTTGTTGATAATGTGATTAGATAATATAAAGCAATATTGCCCGTGGCATCAGCAAACTCTTGAGGAATTAAGAATTTTTTCTTGTTTGTATCAATTTTTTCGTTTAAAGCAATCCCTGTAATCTGTGCGGCAGAGCTGGCAGCCCAACCCAAAGCTCCTGTATGCATAAGCATTCCGCTTGGGTCTTTTGACGTTCTTTTCCAAAACCACTGTTTTAGCCCTCTTATATCACTGAAAATAGGGTCTACAAACTCGTTGGGGATATATTTTTCATGTCGTACGATTTTGATTTTTGGTATATCCTCGGATGCGACTTTTGCTATTTTGCTTGCTAAGTTTCCGGTAAAATTAATATTTTTATTACTCTTTTGTTTGCCTTTCATTGCAATAACGAGTAAATTTTTTTCTTTTTCTTCTTCGTTTTTAACATTTGATAAGTCAGTAATATTTTTATAAATCCTATTTGTCATTATTTGTGTTAATGGTGCATCAATAAGGAAGTTTGTTATCAAAGAAACACCAATACCTAAAACACTGCCAAGCGCGTTAATATAGTTTCTGTGGAAATCTTGTGTATATGTTCTGATGTAGTCAGGTGCCAACGCGCCGTTTTTTTCTTTTCTGTGGCCCCAGAAACCGCCACCTTTACTTTTTGGTAGTATATTTATTTTTGTTTGTTTTCCGGCTAGTTTTATACACCCTTTTCTTACCAAAACTCCAACTGTAGTCCCGACTATGATTTTAGACAGTGTGCGTGAAAATGACATTAAACGAGTTTCCTCGTTTACTCGTTTGTTATTTAAGTCTATAAACGGTTGAGAAGCAAGGGCAGTAACACCCATAATAAGACGTTGTTCGGGTGAAGATACATTTTGATTGACTTTTCGTAAAAATGACGTGAGAAAATTGCTGTCAATTACTATCCCTTTGGGGATATTTTTAATAACAGAGGTCGGTTTTTTTGCCACATTTTTAGACACATCTGCTAAAAGATTAGCTGGTGAGCCGTAAAAAGAGGGGGAGTTGTTTAGCTTTATAGTCATCTTCACACTACGTCATATACGTTTTCTTTAAAGCTAAAAAAACAAAAAATTTGCTTAATTTTATTCTTTTTATGAAGGAATGTAAATTTTGAGTAAAATAAGGCGGGAGTTTATCCCGCCTTGTTCATCCTGCATTTTTATAATCTTTGCCCCCTACAATTCGCAATCTTCGAGTCGTTCCTTCTCCAACACTTTCAGATTGTAAATTATGTTGCTCAACTAATTCATGTTGAAGCTTTCTGATTTGTTGGTTTTGTGGAGTTAGTTCAACATTTTTTGCACCTTGTTGGATTTTTTCAATGGCTTCCTTTGCTTCGTCCAAGGCTCTTTCTGCATCGTCATAATAGCCTTGTATTGTTTCTTCACTTTCAGAAATACCTAAGGATTCTTTTACTACTTTTTGCACTTGAGCCATTGAGTTGGATCGTACATAGTATATTGGTAGTCTGTAGTCATTTGCTGCGCTTAATATTTTGTTTCCGCCTTTTGCAAAGTTTTTGTGTGCAATTACTATATCTGCATCATCTATATTTTTTGTTATTTCTGCATTTAGGTCAAGTCGTTCAAGCACTTTGTCAACTATTGTTCTTGATACTGCATAGATATATATTTTTTTGAAGTTTTTAATTTGTGCGACATATTGTTGACGAGAGAATGAAAAATTCATGCTATTTGCATGGTTAATTTTTTCATCCAATTCATTAACTTTATCTATTAATGTTGGTTTTTTGTCGTCGCATTTTTGGTCTATTTTTCTAATTTCTGGTCTTATAGGCCAGCCTCTTAGGATGCAGTCGACGGCTTCAGCTGTGTCTTTGTATACAGCCAAGGTGTTTCTGTCTATTATCTCTATTACTATATCAAAAGTTGGCTGTTTTTCTCTTTCAAGAACAGTTTTTTGACAAGATCTGCGCTTTGCTTCATCATCGCCCAGTGTAACAGATTGAATACCCCCAACCAAATCTGATAAAATTGGGTTTTTAATTAAGTTTTCAAGTTTATTTCCGTGCGCTGTCGCGATAAGCATAACACCGCGTTCCGCAATTGTTCTTGCTGCTTGTGCTTCTGCTTCGGTACCAATTTCATCTACAACAATGACCTGAGGGGTGTGGTTTTCAACAGCTTCTATCATAATGTCTTTTTGGTGCTCAGGTTGAGAAACCTGCATACGTCTGGCATGACCTATTGCAGGGTGAGGGGTGTCACCATCTCCTGCTATTTCGTTGGATGTGTCAACTATAACAACCCGTTTTTTTAGGTCGTCCGCGACCAGTCTTGAAATTTCTCTGAGTTTTGTTGTTTTACCTACACCGGGTCTGCCAAGGAATAATATGCTTTTTCCGGTTAAAACATAATCTTTTATACATTCTATTGTTCCGGTGACAACACGTCCTATACGGCATGTTAATCCGACTACTTTCCCTTGCCTGTTACGGATTGCACTGATACGGTGTAATGTGCCTGCTATACCGGAACGGTTATCGTTCGTAAATTCAGGAATGCGTTGAGTGATAAAATTTAGATCATCTGGTGTGATGAAATCACTTCCAATAAATTCTGTTTCTCCGCTAGCATGTCTAAGTTCGGCAACTCTGCCAAGGTCAAGTACAAGTTCTATTACATCATTAAGCTTGTTATTATTAAGGTAACGCCCTATCTTTGGCGGTAAAATCTCAATTAACCTGTCAAGGTCACTGTGAAATTTAACTTCGTTCATATGGTCCTTTCGATGTGAGGTTTGTACTTTTCAAAGGTTATGTAGCCTGTGCTATCTTTGCCGAGTGATGTCCCAGACATCCGACCCCATTCTTTGATGTTGCAAATCTCGTGTACTACAAGACGTTTGTTTTTTCTTTGTCTCCTTATAAACATTTTACCTTACATTTTTATTATAACACTTTTGTAAAGAAACTTCATTATTTTTCGTACGACGAGAGTAGTATTGTTACATTACTTTATAAAAACAATTGATGCAATTGGTCTTGTTTAAACACTTGTGTGTATTGGTTTGTGGCGTTTTGATTTGCTTGGCTTTTTCTTCTGATAGCATACTTTACATGCATTAGGGGCTTGCTTAACAATTGGGATATTCTATTTCATATAATGTAGCCTTTTTTGTATCCAGTTTTGCTTTTATACCAATTGGTATAGTTATTTGTTCTTGTACATGTCCGATTTTGAGTCCTGAAATAATCGGGATATTTGTTTTTGTGCCCAGTTCAGTAAAAATATTGTCAAAATATTTTTGATTATCTAAGCCGCTGAAGGCTCCGAGTACGAGCCCACAGATGTGCTTTTTAAACTTTTTGTCAAAAAACAATTGTGTCATGTAACGGTCGATTTTGTAGGCTGGTTCGTTTATGTCTTCTATGAAAAGTATGAATTTTTCGTTTGGTAGAAAATCAAAACCTATCATAGAGGCAAGTGTTGTTAAATTTCCGCCGATTAAGATTCCTTGCGCATGTCCTTCTTTATATATTTTACCTGTTAAATTTGTGCAAAATGTTTCGCCATTCAGAGCTTTAAAAAAAGAGTTTATAGTTGTATCTGACATTATTGAAGAGCTGAAGTCGTTATATGGCATAGGGGAGTGATATGTTATTAAGTTGCATTTGGTTGTAATAGTGTTTAGTAAAGCTGTTGCGTCAGAATAGCCGCCAATAAATTTGGGATTTTTTCTGATTAAGTTATAATCAATTTTTTCAAGTAGTCTGGTTGCGCCATATCCGCCTCTTGTGAATAAAATTGCATCTATATCTTTATTTTCAAAAAAACGGTGAAGTTGATTTAATCTGGTTTTATCGTCAGCTGCTAAGAAGTCTTTTTGGGTGTATGTTGTGTTTGAAATTGTTGTATTGTAACCTTTTTTGTTGAAAAAATCTTTAGCCATGTCAATTTTTTTTAAATCAGAAACAGGACCGGATATGGTTAGAAAACCTATTGTGCTATTTTTATTGACTGATTTTGGTTTAATATTGTTCATAATTCGCCTACTTTTTAAATTTTTCATTTATAATTATATTATCAGATAAGTGATAGGGCAAAATATTGAGTAAAACATACGTACCTTTATACAGAAAATACCGTCCGCAGATGTTTGCGGATCTTATTGGGCAGGAGAATATTACTCAAGCTTTGTCAAATGCTATAAAATTGAATAAAGTTGCGCATGCATATTTATTTTGTGGTCCGCGAGGGACAGGTAAAACATCTTCTGCACGTATATTGGCAAAATCTCTTAATTGTTTGAATGGCCCTACCATAGAGCCTTGTGGTACTTGTCCAAGTTGTGTGGATATCACAAATTCTACACCGGTTGATGTTATTGAAATAGACGCAGCCAGTAATCGTTCTGTAGAAGACGCACAAAATATTTTAGAAAAAATTCAGTATGTTCCTATTCACGGAAAGTACAAAATTTATATTATAGATGAGGTTCATATGCTTTCGGCAACAGCATTTAATGCTTTGTTGAAAACATTAGAAGAACCACCGGAAAATGTAGTTTTTATTCTTGCGACAACAGAGGCACATAAGGTTTTGGAAACTATTGTAAGTCGTTGTCAACGTTTTGATTTTAGACGTATAACCGTTGATGATATTGTTAAGCGTTTAGAATTTATATCTGAAAAAGAAAACATAAATATATCTAAAGATGCATTATATGCAATCGCAAAATCTGTTCAAGGCGGAATGAGAGATGCTCTAGCACTGCTAGATCAGCTAAGCATATTAGATGTTCAAAAACAAATAGATGTACAAGATGTTGAAAACCTCTTGGGCAAAATTTCAGTCGATATTTTATTTGATTTAACTGAGAAGATTTTATCAAATTCACCGCAAGATGCTGTATTAACCATCAATAAAATTTATGCAAAAGGAAACGAACCTTTACAGATTTTATCAAATTTAATTGAATATTTCAGAAATTTATTGATTATAAAAACATGTAAAGAAAGAGAGATAATCATAGAATTAACTAAATTAAACAATGATTTATTAGAAAAGATACTACCTCAAGCTCAAAGATTTGATATTACAGCAATAAATTATGCAATAGATAAACTAGCTGTATTTTTAAGAGAAATAAGAAATGCAACTGATAGGTATTTGTGGCTGGAAGTTTGTGTTATTGAACTAACAAATAAGCTTTCTTCAGTCTCTTATTCAGATTTAGTAAAGAGAATTGAAGAGTTAGAAAAAGCTATTAGCGGAGGTGTCCAGTTTGCGCCAAAACCAATTCAAGCAAGTATTTTAAGAGAGCCTGTAAAAGTTTTAAAAGAGGAAATATCGGTTTCTCAAACAGAAGAAGTTGTTGTTGTTCAAGAACAAAAAGTTGAACAGGCTATTGTTGAAGAGGAAAAAGTTGCGGAAATTGTTGTTTCTCCGCAGGAAGAAATTAGCAAAGAGGCGGTTGTACCGTCCGTTGTTAATGACAGTGAAAATGGGCTTGAGTTATGGCAATCGCTTTTATCTAAATTTACAAGTTTGCCTAGTAAAATGTTTTTTGCAAATCTTTCTTGTCCTGTAATGATTACACCAAACAAAGTTATTATAGGGTTCACAAAAGAGGTTTTTGTTACTCAGTCAAGAGATACGGCAAGAATGACACCGCTAAAAGCAGCAGTGTCAGAACTTTTTGGTAATTCAGACATGCCGATTGAAACTACATTGATAAGTGAATCAGAGGCAGAGTCATTCAGAAATAGCTCAAAAAAAAAAGTTAGTGTAAACAATATTGCTCCGTCGGTTGTTGATGTTCCTAAAATAAACGAGATGACTTCTGAAAAATTTGTGGATGAAGAGGATGAGCAATCAGTCTATTACGAAAAACAGCTTGAAAAAAAACAAGATGACATAAAAACGCCAAAGAATCATTCTGATCAGGCGAAAATGATTCTTGAGCTATTTAATGGAAAATATCTTGATTAATTAAAATCTTGGAAATAGAGGTCTGCCCGGTCCAAACGCACCGACATCAAATCCGATTACAGGACGGGCATGAAAAACAGGTGCGCTTGGCCTGTGGTGGTGAACTCCTCCGTGGAGGTGTCCAAAGAATGGTCTGGGGCTGAAATGATGACCGAAATGGAAGCCTATATGTGGACCGCATCCAAACGAATATCCATGACCCCAAGCGCAACCCAATCCTGCACCTAAACCGTATCCGACTGCACCTAATGTGTTTCCGACAAGTTTAAATGTGCCGCCAACTAAATCAAAAGCACCTCTAACAACGGAGCCGACACCGTTTCCTACTGCTCTGGCACCGTCCATAGCTACTTCGCCTGCTTCTTCTCCAAAATCATATAATCCGTTTCCTAAAGCTTTTGTACCGTCCCAAATTCCGCCTCCGACAGTTTTGGTTCCTTCCCAAAGGCCACTGCCAACGCTTTTAGTTCCGTCCCAAAGAGAACTGCCAAAGTTGCATATTCCATCACCTAAGGATGAAAATAGGCCTTTTTCCTCGCCGCCGTATGGTTGCGTAGAGCCTCTGCTAATATTAACTGAGCTACCTGCTGGTATACTTAGGCTAATTGCTGATGTCATAAATATATCCCCCTATAATCCTTCGCTATATTTAAAAAAAAACATTTTATTAAAAAAAATTGCTTTTTGTGTTTACAATTGTTTACATTATTTTTGAAAAATCGCAGAAATCGCCATTATAAGGGGATAGTTGACATCTATATTTTTTATTGCTATGCTCTATTTGTAACATATGAGGCTGAGATGATTAATATTATACGACGTAGCTATTATAGTAAAGAGGTCCGCATTTAAACACTAATGTGAAATTTGTATTTGTTTAAGTAGTGGGCTTTTCAATTATATGAAAAGCTTTTTTGTTACAAAATGAAAAGATTTCACAAAAAAAGAGCACAAAAAATTATTTAGATTCATTATAGCTTTATAACAGCAAAGGTAGGCATGATTAGTACTTTTGAACAACATAAAATTACAAAACTTGAGACGTTGGTAAACCGACGTAGTGTTGTTTGTATCAGCGAACAAGGTGAACGACAAGGACGCCTATGCGGATACAGAAAGGCAAATGCTCCCTTAACAGGTTGGATGAACCTTGTTTGGGGTTTGTAATTTTAGAATTTGAGGTACAAAATGCAAGTTAACACAATATCAAATACAATCATATCAACTTTGGGTAACCCATCATCGCTTGTTCCGTTGGCGGTTAAGGACACTATTAATAGCGCAGGAATAACTTATTTTTCTTATGATGCAGGTGGAAAATTAGAAGGCAAAGACAGATTAATTGACGAGTTTGGCACTCAAGCAATTTGGCTTTTCGGGTTGCCGACTTTTAAAAAAATTGCGGATAAGACATTTTATAAGTATAAAAAGCTAAATCCAAATGTGGATGTTAGAGTAGTAAATTCAAAAGAGCATGTTGAGTTTGCCAAAAGTGTTTTGAAAAATTATTCACCTGAAAGTAAAGAAACTTTAAATTCTATAGAAACAGCAGTAAATAGACTTCCTGAATTCAAAAAGTTATTTTATTCAAAATTTGCTTTGGCTACAATTTTGACATTTGCATCTTATTTTGCACTTACAAAATATAAGCAGAAAATAACAGAAAAGGCTGTTATCAAAGATTATATGAAACAAAAAGCTAATGAAAATTTTCTTAATGAAAAAAATAAAGATTCAAAAACTTTTGGAAATTTTGAGGAAATAGCTTTTTCGGGTAAGAAAAAAACAAAGCCTGCATTTAAAGGGTTAGAATCGTTTATGTTTAATCCTGTTAAAAACCTTATGATTATAGATGCGGGAATTACTACTGAGAGATTGCATAAATCCAGAAATAAATATGAATTTGCTGAATATGTCATAAAAGAAGGTTCTTTGTTGTTTTTCATGTATGTAGCCGGCGGTTGGATACAAAAAGGTTTGCAAAAAGTTTCAGCAAAATTGTTTAAAACTCCAATTGATATGGATTTGAGATTTATTAATTCAGAGCAACTAAAAAAATCTATGGGCTCAATGAAAATGTTTAAGGAAGTGGAAGCGTTTTCTAAGTTGGGAAGTCAAAAGGAAGTATTGGATTTTATTGCCAATAACCAAAAATCAATCATTGTTGAAGGGGGAAAAATTTCAGATTTAATCGGGCAATTTAAGGATGGTACCATAAATCCTGCAAAATATATAGATACCAATGAATTGAAAAAAATGGCAAAGAACTTGGAAACCTTTATTAAAAGATGTGCAAAATCAGGTTTGTCAATAGAAGAGTTTATGAAAAAAGCCAGAAACCATAAGATTGCGGCAATTTTAGCTAATATTGGTATTTGTTGTGGCGCATTAGGGTATGTTATGCCTAAAACTATGTATGAGTACAGAAAGAAATTTTCAGGAACAAAAGAGTTTCATGTTGCAAATCAAGTTAGAGAAAAACTTGCTCAATCTTTTTCAAGTAATAAAATATAGTTATGAGATTAGATAAATTTTTAAAAGTTTCAAGGCTTATAAAACGAAGAACTGTTGCCAATTCTGTTGCTGAGCAAGGGCGAATTTATGTAAATGATGTTCTTGCGAAACCGGCTAAACAGTTAAAAATCGGTGATATAATTAAGATTGAGCAATTTAATAAAACAGTCTGTGTCAAAGTATTGGTAATTCCAACCGGTAATGTTCCTGTACAATTAGCAGAGACGTTATATCAAGAATTATAATTATCTTCGTGCCGTAACTTTTATTATATGCCAACCAAATTGTGTCTTTACAGGGTCTGAAACAGTGTTTATTGGTAGAGAAAATGCTGCTTCTTCAAAAGGTTTAACCATTTGTCCTCTTCTAAAATATCCCAAATCCCCACCGCCTGCTTTTGATGGGCATTGAGAATGTTGACGAGCCATATAGGCAAAATCTTCACCGTCATCAATAAGCTCTTTTATCGCCTTTGCATCATTTTCAGTTGGTACAAGGATATGGCTGGCTCTTACATATGTGTATTGAGTAGGTTCATAATCTAAATATCGGGATTCAGCTTTGGGCCCTAAAAAAACAAATGTAAAAATAACTAAAATTAGGCTTAAAAATATACGTTTTTTCATAGTTTAATCCTCTTTTAAATTTTAACTGGTTTATCTTGTTTTTAAAAGTTCTTTAGGGCTAGGACAAGTAAGCAATTTTGTTGTTTTAAATTGTTTTGTGCAATGTGTTTCTACATAATCTTTTAGTAATGAAAAACAGTATGTCGCTACTTCAATATTTGCTTTTTCGTCATAGTATGTGGTTTCGTCAAAGTCAGAAGTCGCTAATGCGCATAAGAATTCTCTTAATTTGTTTGGGAATTTAATTCCTTTTGTCCCTTGCGCGCAACTTATACAGCTTGTTCCCCCTTTTTCTGTAGATAAAATACATCCGGATTTTTCGTTTATTTCACACCCGCAGAGAAGACAATATTTTAATTGTAATTCATAGCCGCAAATTTGCATTATTTTTAGTTGGAATCTCATTGTACAAAGCAGTATTTCAATATTTGATTTGCTTTTTGATATTTTAGACAATGCTTTGTAGAAAATATCATATATTTCTGAACTGTTAGGATCTTCTTCCGAGCTGTAATTTGCAACAATTTCAGAAATATACATGGCATAAAGCATTTTATCCATATCTGTTCTGATATTTGTAAAGGTATTTAATGCTTCTGCTTGGCATATTGTATCTAGGTTTTTTCCTTTGTATAGCATTAATTTGTTTGCGACAAGCGTATCCATTCGCCCACCGAGTTTATTTTTAGGTTTTTTAGACCCTTTTGCTACACCCTTCAATAACCCGTATTCACGGGAGTACATAAGAACAATTTTATCTGATTCGCTCAGATTATATGATTTTAGATTTATTGCATTTGTAAGATAATTGCTGTTAACCACCGATTTCTTCTTTCAATTTAGCAGCAGTAGAACCCGCTCCGTGATAAGCTCCTCTAAGCATTTGTTTTAGTTCATTTTTGTTGTCACTTACATTTAGTGCAGTTTCTTCTGATATAAATCCTCTCAAACATAGTTCATAAATAGACATGTTCATAGTGAGCATGTCGTTGAAGGAACCTTTTCTGACTAAATCGTAAACGTCTTCTAATTTGTCTTTAGCGATAAAGTCTTTAACTGTAGGTGTTACGACAAGAACTTCGCAGGCAGGAATTCTTCCGGGGGTGTTTTTTCGCGGTAATAATTTTTGCGCGATAGTACCTCTTAGAGTTTCTGATAGTTGTTTTCTAATAAATTCTCTGTCAGATGGTTCGTAAATATTTACGATACGGTTGACAGTTTGTATGGCATCATTTGTGTGCATAGTCGCATACACAAGGTGTCCGGTTTCTGCGGCTTTTAAGGCAGCCGACATTGTTTCTTTGTCTCTGATTTCACCGATGAGGATTACGTCAGGGTC
>JAZTXF010000057.1:0-9386 GCA_045636305.1 Candidatus Gastranaerophilaceae bacterium
CAACGAGAATTTACACCATTGAAGACGGAGATATTCACCGCAGACAGATGCAGAGATTAGGACTTGTGCGGATGCAAAATTAAAGCCACATAATCAACATTATGTGGCAAAGTTATAAATTTATTTGAGTAAATTATACCACGAAAGTACATAACGGTCAATGTTGCAAGAAGTTTTAGAGGAAAATCAGAAAATTTGCACATACCAATTTGACCAATGAAGATTTTGAGGTTCATTGGTCTGGAAATCTTTGAAAATCGTGGTAACCGATATCGCCGTTCAGGGCGATTTTTTTGTTTTTGGGCTCAAAGTTACACACATAATGTTGATTATGTGTGCTAATGGAGAGAAAGCTATGAATCAAGAAGAATTAAGATTACACAGATGTTGTTTTACCGGGCATCGTCCTGACAAAATGGAGCTTGGGGAAAAAGAAATTAAGCCATTACTGGAAAAAGCAATAGATGATGCTATTGCAGATGGGTATGTAACCTTTATAACAGGTATGGCAATGGGAACAGATATATGGGCGGCGGAGATTGTGTTGGAGAGAAAGAAGACAAACAATGACCTACACCTTATATGTGCTTTGCCGCACCCGGGATTTGAGAGCAGGCGGAGTATGACAGAAAAGATGAGGTTTAATAAGATAATTAAAAAGGCTGACCTTGTAAGAGAAATCAATGACCACTATTTCACAGGTTGCTATCAGGTAAGGAATGAGTGGATGGTTGACAGGTCAAATCTTGTGATTGCAGTGTTCAATGGTCAAAAGAGTGGAACGAAGAATACGGTTGATTATGCAAAAAGAAAAGGCGTAAATGTGGTTAATGTACTAGATGATATTTACAATCGATTTTGAAGCCGAGTTACAACGGCTATTAAAGGGGTTGTAATACAAAACTCTCTCAGGTAGGGTAGTTACACCACCCAAGATGTTAACTCGCAAATAAGACAGCTGTTAAAGGGCATGTGAGCAATAAAAAAAGTAACCACCAAACATTATCAAGTTTGGTGGTCTTACACTTATTCATCTTCAAAATCTTCATTTGTCTTAAGTACCACTGGTACTTCTTCACACGGTGGCACTAACTTTTTTATTAACCGAAAGTATTCGGCAAAGAATTCACTCGGACAAAAATAGTTTACTGACTCTTTATGTTTGTCTTCATAAGTTACTGTTATAATCGTGGGTCCTATGTCGCATCCAAACAGTATTTCGTCGTTATGTAGATACTCTGGTGTTCTGGCTGCTACCTTCTGGAAGATACTTTTGAACAGAGGACTGTCTGTTTTATATGACCATTTCCGACAAACATTCCATTCAGACTGGCTCATGGGATGTGGTGTGTATTCATAGCTGATAGACGAATCTGTCAATGTAACTTTATCCTCGTATGCGTCATCTACACAACCATAGCCGGATGCGCCTTTAATCATTATTTTTATTATATCCATTTATCTCACCAGCCTTAATCCCACATGAGAATTCCTGCAAGTGTAAGTTTTTTACCGCAGTTGGGACACTTTACTTTGTCTATGTTTTTAACAATGTGCATGCTGCTTCGGCACTTACTACACACATGTTGCTTTTCTCTTACTACGGTTTCGACGTCACAAAGCTCTATGCGCATGTCCGGTCGAAGCTCACCGCATTTTACACACCTGTATAATTCGCGTGAATGGTTAATTGCTGGAGCTGCAGCTTTGTTTGCGGCTTTCATGAAACCTTTTCCCATTTTGCCTGCTTTCATATCCGATAAGATATCTTCAGCTTCTTTGTAAAACAAAAAGCCAATGCCCTGCATATATTCTATGCTATATTCGCACTGTTCACAACGCAATGTGTATCCTTGGCCCATAGCCGCCTCCTTTATCCGAAGATTAAAAATTTCTTTTTTGTTCGTTTCAATGTCTTATCCATTGTAGTCTCCGACCTTTTGACTGCTTCAGTATTGACACTTTCAGTTTTTCTTTCTTTCACAACAAGCTCTACTTTGCAAAGTTCAAACAATGCTCCTACTAACATGACGGTATTTTTTATTACCTGCTGTTCCTTTTCTGTTAGGGATTTCCACTGTGTCTTCTTCACAAGTATTTTTTTCATCTTACCAAAATATCTTTGGTACTGCGAATAAATATCATTAATCTGCTTTGCTAAATTCTCTGCTGCAGATGCAAGTTCATCGTATTGAGCTACCAGCTGCTTTACCTCTTTTGCAAGTTGTTTTGCTTGCTTATTGTTTTCAACGGCTTTCTTCTTAATGTGTTCTCCCGCTACAAGTATTCCCACGCCAGCAAACAAAGCTCCAGGTCCAATTGCTAAAATGTTTAAGCCATATGCTGCAATACCAAGCCCCGCGCCTGCTCCTGCAAATGCCACACCTTCAACAGCCAATGCAACTTTGTTTGAAATCACTTTCAAGTCTTCTGATGTGAATTTAGGCAAATCACAGTCCTTTGGTATAATATCAGCAAACTCCGGTCTTCCTTGTAGCTTTGCCATTTCGTTTGCAAAATTCTCAAAAGATTTTACTACAACAAGTTTTTTATTGCCTGCTGCTTCCAATGCACTTTGTGCTTTGTTGTAGTGTTCTTCATGCTTCCGCAACGCTTCGTCACGTATTTTCTGTGCGCGTCTACTTAATTTTACGGCTTTACCTATTTCTACGCCACCGTATGCTGCTGCGCCTGCGCCTACACCAGCGCCAACCCAAGCAAAAATTTTACCTGCTTTGGATGAAAAGAATTTGCTGAGTTTTTCTATTATCCATTGTATAATAAACATAAATTTTCCTCCACACTATTTTAGTTGAACACCAGTTTATTGCTCGAATCACCCATGAAGCTATCTAAATCTTCACCCCAGGGCATATCAATATCAAAAATAGTGTAAACGGAAAGCAGAACTCTCTCCATTTCTTCTTCATTTGTCGCTGCTGAAATTCTGTATGTAATATCGTGAAACCGCATCACGTCATCGCGGAATGTGGCTATATCGTAGTTTTCCATTCCCGCTGCTATACGAGAAAATTCTTCTGCCAGCTTCACATAATTGCGCGTTTCATCTTCATATTTATTCAATGCTGCTACAAGGTTATTGATAAATTTGCTCCTATCAAGCATTATAAGTAATGTGCAAGACAACAATCCGCTTATCAATGTTGAACAGAATATCTGAACGAATTTGCCGACTTCCGGTACTTCATATATTGGGGTCTTTTCTATAAGACTGCCTGCTGCAGTTCCAACTATAACACTTGCTCCTGTAGCTAATGTTACTGTAGCTGCTTTCAGTTGTTCTCCGACAAGCAAATTGTTCGGATTTATAATCAAAATATTTCCTGCCTGAACTACTGCTGCTGATGCCTGTCTTATATATCTGACAGTATTCTTGTCTGTAGTTACAAAAATATTTATAAGTGTGGTCGTCAAGCTGGCCATTGCTCCTGCAACAAAACCTTCACCAAAATTTCTGAATAATTCCTTGTATTTTTTAAGTGCATTTTCAGAGCCTTTTGCAACTCCATTTTTTATAGCAGCGATAACTGTTGCTATTTCACAATGCGCCTTGACACCTTCGAATTCTTCCTCGCATGCAAGCCATATTTCCAAAAAATAAAAGCCTAACGCTTGTCGCATGCCCATCTCAACACCACGCTGATATGCCGCAGTAGCTGCATCTCCCAAAAATCGGGCACTCGAATAATATGCCTGTTCAATTTCTTCATCCATGTGCGCACGAGCTTGTTTATCCTCCACACGCATTTTGTCAGCAACCTCATCAGGTATTTCTCTACCTTTTTTACCATCAAAGTTATGACGTTCTCTACCAAGAACTTCTTCTATGGAATCCGCGCCTTTCGATTTGTTAAGATTTTCATTTGTGAAACGTAAATTGTATTCACTGTTCGCCAAATCTACGCCATCTATTCCTGCTAATATTCTACCTTTATCTTCGTGTATTTCCTTTGCCGCAACAACGTGGTCAAGGTTCGCGCGTCCGGTTGTGCCTACCGACGAAGCTCTTGTAAAAGAAAGTAGTCTGCCAGGCACATACGCATCTTCAACTCTTATGCCCTCACTATTAAATGCTGCCCTTGCTTCCTGCACACGCATTCTATATCGGTCATCGCCATGATATGCTGTCGTATCATAAGCACCTCTCACTTCATATGCGGCTGCATTATCAGGGTTTTTATATGTGATGCCTTCACGCACACCATGAACGGTATCTACATCGCCACCATGCTGATCACGAACAAGAAAATCAAGACCAAACGATGTTATCAAACTGTGAAGCACAACTCTTTCGTACTGCTTCCAGATGCCTGCAAAAATATTATCATTGGGATTGGGATTTTCGCCATTTGAAATTTCCAATATGAATGTCTTGTTATTCATGTTGCGCCTCCCTTACTCAGTGTGAAATATTATTTTTATTCTATCATATTACTGAGATTATTTCAACCTTTCAAATTTTTACCGAAAATATGAAAGAAACCTCTTTTGTACTGTCATACAAAAAAGGTTTCTTTTTGGCGGACAGGGTGGGATTCGAACCCACGTGCCGGAATTACCGACAAACTGATTTCGAGTTATATCCGTTTGACCGACTTTGGGCGATTTTATTAGAAAATGATGGAATATAGCGGAACGCTAAAAAGCCGATAAAATCAGGTTTTGCAAGGGTTCTAAACTTCAAAAACCGCATAAATTCTGAATTTGAGTCAAGTCGGACGAAATTGCCATTTCTAATATTTTTCTAAGATTTTTATTAGAAAAGTCATTAGAAATGGCTTGTTTTTTACCCCTGTGGCGGAGCATTGGCAGTGCATTTTTGAGGCTCCGGTTACGGCGGACAGAACAGAAAATCATATCAGCTGACATTATGGTAGATGGGATGCAAACTTTTTATTTCACTGATAATTACAACCCATATGGGCGAAACTTTTCAGTGAGATGACACTGTTATACATTTCTTGCGATGTAAATAATTATGATACCGCATTTATATGTTTTATGACTTTTAAAGTAAAAAAATTAAATTTGGAATAAAAAATTAATTATTTGAGAAAATATTATAAGTATACTATCAATAATTATTGACAAATATTGATTTTTGAGTTATAATAGTTACAAAGATGGAGGTGATGTTATGTCAATTACAACAAAAGAAGGTATCTTAAAAGTTCTTACGGCATATAATCCGTGGTGGAAAACAAGCATTGTCAATCCTAAAATGAGTAAAACATATAAACGTTTTGCTTTTTATGAAGCAATGCATAGAATTGAGGAAAAAGACATACGTCGTTTAGTTGTTCTAACGGGAACTCGGCGTGTTGGGAAAACTACAATTCAATATCAAATGATAGAGAACTTATTAAATTCCGGAGTTTCTCCACAAAGAATTGTTTTCATTTCAATGGACCATCCAATGCTTAAACTAAGTCAATTTCAAGAAATTTTGGAATGCTATCATGAAAATATATATCCGGAGCAAGATGTGTATTATTTCTTTGATGAAGTTCAATATGCGCAGGATTGGGATAGATGGCTTAAAACTATTTATGATACACAACCCGACACACATGTTGTAGCAACAGGCTCTGCAAGCCCTGCCCTGATGAAGGGTAGTAGAGAAAGTGGCGCAGGACGCTGGTCAATAATTCAGGTGCCAACCCTATCTTTTTATGAGTATTGCGAGTTGCTTGGCGTTGATAAACCTGAAATTCCGAAAGATTTAAAGGTAACATCTCTTTTGGGCAAGACACAGATTGAAAGAAGCCAAATTATGATGCAGCTTTCAAAGGTGCAGAATCACTTTATGCGATATTTACAAGTTGGAGGATTTCCAGAGCTAGCTTTAGCTGACAATGACATTCTCGCACAACAAATCATGCGAGACGATGTTGTTGATAAAGTTTTAAAGAGAGATTTACCATCTTTATATAACATACGAAATGCAACAGAACTAGAAAGAATTTTTTTGTATTTATGCAATGTTTCATCTGAGATTGTCTCAATTGAGGCAATTACTAAGGAACTAAATGGTGTATCTCGAACAACTGTAGAAAATTATATAAGTTATTTAGAGAGTGCGAACCTTATATATCAAAGTTGGCCGGTTGATATGGCAGGCAAAAAGGTCTTGAAAGCAAGCCCTAAGATATATATTGCTGATGCTGCTATTCGTAATGCTGTATTGATGGATGATTCTATAATGACAGATGCTACAGAAATGGGAAAGGTTGTAGAAACGGCAGTTTATAAGCACATCGCAGCATTTTATTATCAATTTGCTACATCTGTTGGATATTTTCGTGGTGGTAAAAAGGGTAAGGAAATAGATGTGGTGGTTGACTATCCAAACATCAAGAATATGTTAATCGAAGTAAAATATCGTGAAAAAGCACCAATCGCTGATGACTCTGCAATCGTAGAACTTTGTGATGAAGCATCGGCTGCTATAGTTGTTACGAAAAATGCAGATGATTTTGGTGTACACAACACAAACAAGCACAAGGATTTGCTTAGAATCCCGGCTTTTGCCTTTTTGTATTTGCTTGGAAATGCAGAAAAACACGGGTATAGAGGAATAGAATAACTAAAAATCCAATTTTAGCAGTTTGTGTCCTTTCAATCGACCAGCACATCGAATAAAGAGTTTCTGTTCGATTGTACGGACTATGATGGTAAATTGCACAAAAATTAAGACCTTGTTGGCGGTATAAGTCCGCCTTCAAGGTCTTTTCTTCCAATTACCTTATTTTTTCTGTTGCATTTGACGAAGAAATTTATGGCTAAAATTTTCTCATAAAATCAGGCAGATAAATTTGTGAAGTTATAAGTTTATATCGAACCTTTCATTGCTTCATCCATAACAACACGATGGATAATTCTCCAAAGGTGTAACTTACTGTCTTGATATTTTTCCCTTAGCCTTTTTTCTGCAGCATGGCGAGCCTTCTCAACGCCATCAACGCGCATAGTTAATCTCAAGCCGATTTCGTCAAGTGTATATTTCTTCTCGCCAAAAAGTCCGTATGTATGTTGCAGAACAAATTTGTCTTTGGCAGAAAGCTCCTCAAATAATTCATGCAAAAGCTCTATACAGATTTTATGATAGACGATTCTGTCAACGGACATAGACAAATCTTCAATTAAAAGATAATCGTAAGGGTTATCATCCTTGTCCTCCGGCAACAAATCATGAACTGATAAAGAATGAGTGCTATAAGAAATATAATCATTTACATCGCATAACTTGATATCGAGTTCTTTGGCAATATCCTCCGGAGATTTGTTTTCGGTATAGTACATCCTTTGAATTTTGCGAATTTTCTTCATTGTATGCTTGCTAATTGAGAATGAACCGATGTTCTGGCTCATGAAATCATACATAGCACTTTTTATAAATGGGGTTATATATGTTGTAATTTTTGCTTTCTCCGGGTCATAGTTTCCGTGCTGTAATTGGTAAAAAAATTCTGTTGTGCCTACGCTTTGTAATTCTTCAAGCATCAATTCAGTGTAATTGCTTATTTTGCCCGAATCCTTATCTAATTTATAAGCATTAAAACTTTTTGCTGTTCCAATAGCCATATCTCGGATATAATCTTTGACCTGGAGATACAATTTATCAAAAGCGGATTCGTCACCACTTAAGTACTGTTCCAATAATTCTTCATTTGTAAATTTCGTCATGCTTTCACCTCCACGGCGGGTTTCTTCTTTGGCTTGCCTACTGGATTGGCTTTTCGTATAACCTTACATTCCTTGCATAAATTTGCAGTTGCAAGCTGGTCCTCCAATGTTTCGATGGATATTTCAGGTGAAATTGTTGCAGCAAAAACAAATTCATCGGCTTTGTCGAGTAGAGTTTGTTTATCATCTTTGTTGATACGGCCTCGTGTACAGTCCTGACGAATTCTCATTTTGCATCGGTAATGAGCTTGGAATATTGGGTCATCTGCCGCTAATTCTTTTGGATTACCAAGAGCGTATGCCATTTGTTTACAGGTTATATCAGGTCTGCCCGGTATAGTGTTGCTACAGTATTTGGTGTGATAGCCTTTTGTAGTGATAAAATAATTTTTACAAAATTGGCATCTGCGAATAAGATGTCCTGCTTCTAATGCTTTGTAAAAATCAGTTTTTAACAAAGTCATAAAGATGTTTGTTTCATATTGCTCGTATATTTTATATTGATCGGAGCCGGGCTCAGTTTCTCTTGGAACATACTTTAGCATTACAGGTTCCTTTTCGTGAAAATCGCCTGTTCCGGATAAAGGATTAGCAATGACTTTATAATTATCTTCTCTGTGAAGGAAGTCATATAGCGCAGCAGCATAGTTTTCAGGATTCAGCGTTATCAAATGCTGAAGATGCTGTGAAATGAAATTTTGAATTGTTCTGATAAATGATACTATGTCGCTTATAATATAGTGATAATCCATAACATATTCATAGTATTCTTTCATGTCGGGTTTACCCTTCAAGACTTCTTTTGAAATAAAATCTTCAACAGTAGCTTTGATGTCTCCGGTTTCTTCAGCATGCTTTTCAAGAAATTCGTTTGCAATTTTAATGAATTCGTCTATCTCAGCTTCTTCTGCTTTTGCAAATTCTTCGTTGCCTGAAAAAGATATTTGTGTTGTATATTCTCTTACGTTATATAAAATATCCGGGTCATTATGAATTAGCTTGACAATAGGGAGGCTTTGCACCAATCCATCCAATTTCAAATAATACTCATTAGCTTTGAGAAGATATTCTTCATCTTCAGTTTCTTTGTATTTCTCGCAATAACGGAAAGCATTTTCATCAACTTCTAATAATTTTTTATATTTGTTTTCTGGAAAATTTAAAACATCTCTTGAAATTTCACCAAGAGAAAAACTTTGTCCGTTAACCTCCAAGCATTTATTACCCACATAAAATACAAGCGTTTTGAACATAATGACACCTCCTTTATACAATTTGTCTTTTGGGATTTTTAATATGTCTAATACAAATATTATTTTATCACAAAATTAAACACAATACAAGTAGAAGAGGAAAATTGGGAACAAAAAATCCCGATTTTTCTCTTACTTTATTTTAAGGAGGTGTTTTTTCTATGAGAGAAAACACAAAGCCTTCCGTAACCGCGGAAGAAACTGCTGAAAAATCGGCAGTATATCCTCCACCATATAAAGTAAAGAATAATTGCTTGTATGTGGAGTAAACAAACAAGCAGGGCACGTATGACCAAAAGCTCTGCAATTTCACACCATATCTTACTGCAGAAATTACTGTAGATGATGGAGCGTGTGAAACAAAAAGATTAAGGATTGGAGGTGAACATGAAAATGGTAGAACACTAAAAGAAATTGAAATCGCCG